>JBDSME010000648.1:0-5942 GCA_039916065.1 Polyangia bacterium | reverse complement strand
GTGTCGCGGGTCAACTTCACCGGGTAATAGTCGGTGTTCTCGTCGCCAAGCGCGGTCCGCCCGCTGCCGGAATGCACCTTGTTGGCCAGCAGGCGCAGAAACTTCTTCATCGCCCCCAGTGGTTCCTTGGGGGCCCCGGCAACGACCGTCTCGTTCGTCACCAGCTCGCCACAACGCGGGGGACGGGCGTCGGTGCCGCGATCGCAGTCGCGCAGTCCGAAGGGCAGACCCATCTTCCAGCTGAAGTAGGCGCGCAAGAAGTAGGGCAGATCCGCGCAGTCCGGCGCCGCGGTCAGCGCCGAATTGGCCTTCGCAGCGTCCTCGCCCAGGCCCAGGTAGTCGTGAAACAGGTTTCGTTCCGGATCGCGCAAGGCCTGCGCCAGCGGGCGAAAACCCAACGTCTCGGCAACGGGCGCATCGAACAGCGATTCGATCCAGGCGGAGTAGAAGTTCTCCGTGGCGCGATCCCACGCCCGTGACGCGACCCAGGTGCCCGCCCCCGTACCCGAACGCGACGCCGTCCCCCCCGGGGCGGGCCGATGTCCCTGCGTCGCCGCGACTTCACGCGCAGCCACGTCGACCGTCCGACAGCTCAGGCTCTTCCCGTCACGAACCAGCTCGATGGTGTACCGCCCCGGCTGGGGACTGGTGACCGACGCCAGGTAGCTCCAGGGCGCGCCCCCCCGCCGCAACGTCGGTGCCGGCGACCGGGCGCGCCGCTCCCCCGGGGGCGTGATCATCAGCTCGGCCGCCCCTTGCGCCTCTTCCGCGACCGCGAAGGCGCGCAGGGGACGCCCCACCACCGGAGTCCGCGGCAGGATCCAGAGCTGCGCGGCATCGCCGGGGCGCGGTTCCGCCTGGCGCGCGTCCGGGCAGGTGGCGGCGGATGGCGGTGCCTTTGACTTGGCGTGCGCCACCCCGAGTACGGTCACTACGGTCACTACGGGCACTCCGGTCACCAGGGTGGCCCCGAGCGCGCCCCCCACGAGGACGATCAGCAGGCGGGTCGGCAAGATGCCGCCAGCATAGCGAATCCCCTGCGCCCCCGCACAAAGTTGCGCCTCGGGACGACGTGGCGGAGGCGGCGGCTCAGAGCTTGATCTTCTCGAAATGAACCAGCTCGGCGAAGGCGGTGAACCGCTCGCGAATATCCGACAGCGCCAGGGTGCGGAATCGGTCCAGGCTGAAATCTTCCACGGCAAAGGAAGCCAGAACTGATCCGAGGATCATCGCCGTGCGGATGCTCTGCGGCGTGGCGGACCCGGTACGCGCCAACCACCCCATGAACCCACCGGCGAACGAATCACCGGCCCCGGTGGGATCGACCACATTCTCGATGGGGAAAGCCGGGGCCGCGAACACCCCCGCCTCGTGGAACAGCAACGCCCCGGCGTCGCCGCGTTTGATGATGACGGCGCTCGGCCCCATGGCGCGGATGGCACGCGCGGCCGCCGGCAGATTGGCCTCGCCCGACAGCTGCCGTGCCTCCTCGTCGTTCAGCAGCAACATGTCCACCTTCTGCAGCAGGCGCAGCAGCTCGGGGCGCCGCCCGCTGATCCAGAAGTTCATGGTGTCGCAGGCGACGAACTTGGGCTTGCCGGTCTGCTCCAGCACGTTGAATTGGAGCTGGGGATCGATGTTGGCCAGGAAGACGAAATCGGACGTCCCCCACCCCGCCGGCAGCTTCGGACGAAAATCGGAGAACACGTTCAGCTTCGTCTCCAGCGTGGTCCGATTCATGAAATCGGCCGAATACACCCCGGACCAGCGAAAGGTCTCACCAGGGACGCGTTCGAGACCGGTCAGATCCACGCCGTGCTTCTCGAACAGGGCGGTGTGTTCCGCCGGAAAATCCGTTCCCACCACGGCCACCATGCGCGGGGGCGCCAGGAAAGACGCCGCCACCGAAAAATACGATGCGGCACCGCCCAGCACGCCGGTGCGTTTGCCTCCGCGCGTCTCCACATCGTCCAGGCCGACCGACCCGACCACCAACAAAGAATTGCTCTTGCTTTCGACTGTCACAGATACCTCCCGTACAAGATCCGCAAACGCTCGCGCGCTTCCGGGACAACGGCCTCGCGGGCCGTCAAGATCGCATTCTCGGCGGCGCGTCCGCAACCGCAGGTCCGCGGCGCGCCCAGCAATGGCACCACGGCCCTGACGACATCCTGCGCGCGCGCGATGTTCGCGCGCAAGACCTCGAACACCGACGCGGCCGTCACGGCATCCTCGCCAGGGTGCCAGCAGTCATAGTCCGTGGACAGCGCCAGCAACGCGAAGCACAGCTCCGCCTCGCGCGCCAGCTTCGCCTCCGTCGCCGCCGTCATACCGATCACGTCGGCCCCCCAGGCGCGATGCAACATCGATTCGGCGCGCGTGGAGAACTGCGGCCCCTCCATGCACACGTAGGCCCCCCCCCGATGCAGACGCGGCGAGCGGCGCCCACTCACATTCGTGCGCGAAGCGGGGTGACGCACGCGCTCTTCACCAGCCGCGGCGGCGGTGCCGGTCTCGGACGCGGCGGTGGCCACCAGATGCACCAGGGCCGGGCAGACCGGATCGGCGAAGCTGACGTGCCCCACCACACCCTGGCCGAAAAACGTGGATTCGCGGCGGTAGGTCTTGTCGATGATTTGGTCTGGCAGCACCAGATCGCCGGGGATGATGCCCTCGCGCAGGGATCCCACCGCCGAGATGGACAGCAGACGACTGACCCCGAGCTGCTTCATTGCGTGAACGTTGGCGCGGTAGTTGATCTCCGAAGGTGAGAACCGGTGCCCGCGTCCGTGGCGTGAAAGAAACACGATGGGATCGCCGCCGATCTGACCGAGCACCAGTGGACCGGAGGGCTGGCCGAACGGCGTGTCGACGTGCACCTCGCGGACCTCACTCAGCCCCTCGAGATCGTAAAGGCCACTACCGCCGAGCACACCCAGCACCGGGACCTCGCCGCCCCCAAGCGGGGCAAGTGTGGGCTGAGGGGCAAGCGTGGCAAGCGTGGGCTGAGGGGCGGGAATAGTCTTGGGTGGTGGGGGCGCGCCTGTCTCCATCGGATCGGCGTCCTTGCTACCATGAAACTTCGAGGCTGGGGATGGCAGAAACCGAAGACCAGACGTCCGATGCCGGCACTCCCGCGACCGCGACGCCTGCCGACCGTACAGACGACACGGCCGAGGTTGCTGACATGGCCAAAGCTGCTGACACGGGAGAGGCGGCAGACCCGGTGGCCGCGCTGGTCGCCGCCGGTGATCATGCTGCAGGCGCCCGTCTGGCCGCGGAACGGGGCGACCTGCGGCGGGCCATCATGCTCTACGAGCGCATCTGGCGATTCGCCGATGCCTTGCCGCTGGCACTGCAGATAGGCGATCGTCCCCTGGCCATCCGCCTGGCCCTGGACGTCGCCGACGGCCCCACCGCCGCCCGGATCGCCGACGAGATCCCCCGCGACGCCACCGACGAGCTGCGCGCCGCCGCCGCGTCGTTCGGCGCGCGCGGCAACCAGTGGGAAGCGGCGCGCATGGCGGAGCGCGCCGGCGATGCCAGCGTGGCCGCATCTCACTTTCGCCGAGCCGGCAGTCTTCTGGACGTTGGTCGCATGGAAGAGCTGGCCGGCCGCCTGCGGGAGGCCGGGCTCGCGTACGAGCAGGCGCTGGCGGAGGCGAGCAGCCCGGACGACACCGCAGCGGCCCATCTGGCGCTGGGCCGATTGCTGGCACGCCTGGGACGTCACCACGACGCCGCCCGGGCGCTGCAGCAGGCGATGCGCCGCCCCACCTGCCGGCTGGAGGCGGGGCGGGCGCTCACCACGCAGCTCGTGAAGTTGGGGCTGAGAGTGGCCGCCGCCGAGATCGTGCGGCGGCTGCGCCGGGAGTGGCCCGACCTGCCTGAGTCGCCCGAAGAACTGGCGGCGCTGGATGAGGCGGACGCAGCGGCTTCGGCGTCCAGCGTCGGTCAGATGGGGACCGGCGCTGGCGGCGGGGCCGGCGCTCCCGGCGGGGGCCTGCTTCGCCATCGCTTCAAGGTGCTGCGCTCGCTGGGGGCCGGGGCGACCAGTCACGTGTATCTCGCCGAAGACACGCTGCTCGGCCAGCCGGTGGCGCTAAAGTTGTTGTCCGTGGGGGCGGGTGCGGGTGCGGGTGCCCGCGGCGCCGAACGTCAGGCCTACCTGCGCTTCACGCGAGAGGCGGAAGCGGCGGGACGCTTGCGCCACCCCAACATCGTGGCCCTCTACGACGCCGATCCCGCGCTGGGGCTGTTCGTGCTGGAAATGATGTCGCACGGAACGCTGGCGGATCGGCTGGCCGAGCAGAAGGTGCTGTCGCCGGTGGCCGTGCGCCGGGTGGCCCTGGATCTGCTTTCCGCGCTGGGCGCGGCTCACGACGCGGGGATGGTCCACCGCGATGTGAAGCCGGCGAACATCTTGTTCGATAGCGTGGGCAACGCCAAGCTGGCCGACTTTGGCGCCGCTCATCTGGCGGACTTCGGACAGACCCAGACCGGCGGGTTGATGGGGACGGTTGCGTACATGTCGCCCGAACAGATCAGCGGCGGCGCCATTGGACCGGCCGCCGATCTGTACGCGCTGGCGGTGACGTTGTTCGAGGCGCTCACGGGACGCCTGCCCTTCCCCGGACCTGACATCGTGGCCCAGCACCTGAGCGAAGAGCCTCCCCCGCCCAGCGCCGTGGCTGACCCAACTGAGAGCGGCGCCGTCACGGGCGCGCACGACGCCGTGCTGTTGCGCGCGCTGCGCAAGGCGCCGTCGGAGCGCTGGCGATCGGCGGCCCAGATGGCCGAGGCCATCCGAAGCTGGCCTACACACGTCGTCGATGCGGGCGACGGCGCGCCGTCCCTTTGGACCCGCGCCAAGCCACCAACGCGCGATGCCCCGGCCTCGACACCGGACGCGTCAGTCGGCCGTTCAGCGCGCGGCAATTTGTTCCGCCGAGACGATCCGGCGCTGGGGCGGCCGGTGCTGGTCGAGTTGCTTGATGCGCCGCCCAACGAGGATGAGCTGGCCCGCCTCAAGCGGCTGGCGCGCGCCGGCGGACCCCATGTGCAACGCATGCTGGGGCTGTCCGAAGACGGCCGCACCGTCAGTTACGAGCTGTGTGAAGGACCGCCGGTGCCGCCCTGTTCGCTGGACCCGATACAGGCTCAAGTGATCGCGCAGGCCGCCGCGGAGCTGGAAACATTCGACCCCCCTCGCCCGGGCGAGGCCAGCCAGCGCCCCATCGTCATGACGCGCGGGGGACCAGTGTTGTTGATAGTGAGCGCGGTCTCGGACGCGGAGAGCGGGTCTTCTGGCGCTACATGAAGACCTGTGTGACCAGGAGAGGACTGGTGCCCGTCACCTCCTTGCCCACCACCACGCCGATTCCGATCCGGGTGACCCCGCGGTAAAGGATGTTGGCGCGATGGCCGGGGCTCTGCATCAGACCGGCCTCGACCTCGTCGGGCGAATAGGCGCGTCCCACATTCTCCAGCAACAGCGCGGGTCGGAATCCGCTGCGCCGGACGCGATCCAGAGCATTTCCGGTGCTGGGGGAGACATGCCCGACAAAGCCATGGTCGGCCATGTCCTGGCTGTGGGCGCGCGCCACCACCGACAAGGCCTTGTCCAGCGCGACGGGCGGTAGGCCCGCCGCGCGGCGATCTCGATTGACCAGGTCCAGCAGTCGCGCTTCCGACTCCGCCGCGGTCCACGGCTGGGAACGGACCGGCAGCGCCGCGGGAGGCTGGGCCGGTGGCGCCACACCGCAAAAAACCGGAAAGTTTGCCACCACAGCCGTACCCAGGGCGTCGATGCCCGTGACTTCCACCTGGTAGCGACCGCGTCCCTGGTCGCAGCGCACGACAGCGCGGAAGCTGACCCCGGTCGCATCGATACTGGTCGGCAGCTCGCGGGCGTGGCCGTCGGGTGTGGTGACAATCACCTC
>JBDSME010000647.1:0-3414 GCA_039916065.1 Polyangia bacterium | reverse complement strand
CATGGGGGACATGGGAATGGCCGTTCCCCCCAACAGCATTCCCATGCTCGGCGGTCGAGGCAAGCACGACTACATCACCATGGGTGGCATGTTCACCGTGCTCAAGGTCCGGGACCGCCTGACCAGCAACCGCGACCCGGGGTGGTACGAGGCTCCCCCGGGCACGCTGGCCATGCTGGCCGCCGCCGGCGATCTGAAGCGCGATGGCATCGATGCCAACGCGGCGCCTGCTGTCGAGGACGACGAGGCCTAGCTAAGCTAGCAGCCCGTCCGAGTTTCACTCGGCCGGTCTGCAATACGCGGGCGGACCACCCACCCCAACACCTCGCGCCGCGGCGCGACCGCTAGCAGACTGCTGCTGGCTTCCCTGACGCGCCACAGGCGCGAAAAGTAAAGCAAAAACACCGATTGCGCGATGCGGCTAATGACGCATCGTCCCGTCCAGAATGGCGGATACCCAGCCGAAAATGATACTGTTGCCGGGCAACGGTTGTAACTCCGCGCTTCGGGTCTCTTCCGGTGTCTCGGAATGGCCAGGGGGCGGGAGCGATCAAGGGGAGGCCTAATAGTGTCAGCGCGCATATTGCTGGTTGATGACGAGCCGATGAACCTGGCTCTGCTCGAAGCATTGCTGCTTCCGTCCGGATACGAGCTCATCTTGGCGGCGGATGGTGAGGAGGCGATCCGGTCCTTCGACGCGGAACCTTTTGACCTGGTGTTGCTCGACTACGCGATGCCCGGGGTGGACGGCCTGGGGGTACTGGCGCATATCCGAGGACGAGAGACGACCAGTCGGGTGCCGGTGGTGCTGATCACGGCGCACGCGGACCGCCCGCATCGCCTGCGGGGCTTGCAGGCCGGGGCTGACGAGTTCCTGGAGAAGCCGATCGACTCGGCAATCCTGATGACGCGGGTCAAGACGCTGTTGTCGTTGAAGGCCTCGCAGGATGCGCTTGCCCGCTCCATGGATGAGCTGGAGCAGCGCCACCTGGCCGTCGAACAGGCCCGCCGTGATCACAAGGAATTGACCGAGTTCATCGTGCACGATCTGAAGAGCCCCCTGTCCGTGATTTGCGCCAACCTGGAATTCGTCCACGGCCTGCTCCAGTCACCGCCCGGCGCCGTTCGCCGCGCGGACCCGGAGGAGCTGGCCAGCGCCATCGAGGACTCGCGCCTCGCCTCGAAGCGGTTGACGACGATGATCGCCGACCTGCTGGCGATCTCCCGGATGGAGGATTCCGCCTTCTTGCTCCACCGCGAGGAGATCAGCGTGACCGGCATGCTTCGCGCGGTGATCCAGTCATACCTCGCCCGGGCACGCGAAAAGGGGATAGCCCTGACCTCGCCCCCCGAGCTCGACCTGCGGATGAGCGCCGATCGCACCCTGATGCTGCGGGTGCTGGAAAACATCCTGGACAACGCCTTTCGCTACACGCCGGAGCGCGGACATATCTCCATCGCGACGCGGACCACGCCGAATGTCGAAATCTTGGTATCAAACGACGGGCCAGCGATTCCAATGCCGCAGCGGCACCGCATATTCGACAAATTTCGACGGGGAAGCACCGAAACGGCCTCGCGCAGCAACTCGGGGCTGGGGCTCTATTTCTGTAAACGGGCCGTCGAGGCTCACGGTGGCGCCATCGACGTGGTCGACAGCACCGACTTCCCCACGACGTTCCGGATCAGCCTGCCCCGGTAACCTCCGTTCCTCGCCTCTCCCGGCACGGGAGAGCCCGGCGCGAAGCGCCGGGTGAGGGTGCGGCGCCGCTCGCAAACGTCGACGGCGGTCGCGCCAGCGGCGCCTTCTGACGGCGACGACTCCAAAGGGTTCTCCTGCACCTTGGTACCTTGCTTCGGCTGGCAAGGGCGGCATACCATCCTGCAACTCTCCCTTTGGCTCGCGGTGAGCCCCGGGGCAGGGTCCCTTCTTCAAGGAGTCTTCCGAATGCGAAAGCTTACCATCCTCGGTCTGTTCGTTGGTGTCATGGCGCTCACCTCCACCGCTCGCGCCCAGAGCTACGGCATGGCCGGATGCGGCCTCGGCTCGCTGCTCATCAAGGACAACACCACCATGATGCAGGTCTTCGCCGGAACCCTCAATGCCACGGGCTACCAGACCTTCGGCATCACGTCGGGGACGTCGAATTGCACCTCTGGCGGCGTGGTCAAGGCTCAGCGCGAGCAAGCCGCCTTCGCCGAGGTGAACTTCCAGGATCTCAAGCGGAACATGGCCGCTGGCGGCGGTGAGTTCTTGACCTCGTTCTCTTCGCTGCTGGGCTGCGAGGATTCCGCCAAGCCCGCCCTGGCCAAGATGACCCAGACCAATTACGAGAAGATCCTGCCGACCGAGGCGACGTCGCCCATGCAGCTCGTCGAAAACGTGAAGTCGCAGATCAAGGCGACGCCCGCCCTGGCCGGCTCCTGCTCCGATGAGCGCGCCGTGGCCCGCGCCGAGGGGCGCACCCAGACGAAGAACCTCGCGCTGGCCACCCCGGCCGCTGCCACCAAGTAACTTCTCAACGCAGTACGTGGCGTCTCGTCGTTCGACGCCGCCGGCAAGCCTCGTGGACCGCTCACGCCGTGGGCAGCTCACGAGGCTTTGCTCGTGGTGCGTCTCTTTGGGTTTCGGACTGGCCATCGTTGGAGTCGGCCTGTCGGCGTACGCCGACGTCGGCCTGTCGGCGTACGCCGACGTCGGATTGTCGGCGCATGCCGACGTCGGATTGTCGGCGTACGCTGACGGAGCCGGATTGTCGGCGTACGCCGACGCCCAGGCGCTGCCCGCGCCGCCTGACCCGAACGTGTTGGTAAATACGGCCCGGACCAGGAAGCTGGCGTCGTCCCGCACCTGGCAGGTGTTGTTGCACTACCGCCCCACCGCCTTTGGCGGATGGAAGAGCGACGCCGCTGGCGAGGGCTTCTTTCTGGCCGGAGCGCCCGGGCGAACCTCGCCCGACGCCGAGCTCGAAGCCTCCGTGCGCGCGTTGTTTGCGCCCGCGGTGGCATCGGGAGGAAAACCGGTGGTCGTCCTGGCGCCTGGCTTGCTGGGACCAGGTGTGGACACCTCGGCGGCGCCGGACCTGGCCCACGCGCAATGCCGGTTTCCGTTGCGCTGGCAATGGTTGAAAGCCGAACTGGCCCCCGGAGCAGGCGGCTCCTGGGACGTTCCTTGTCCCACCTTCGAGACCTGGCGTCAGGGCATGTCCGCCCAGGCGGTGACGCTCGTGTACGCCAGCGCCTTCATGAACAGCCCGGCGTCGATGTACGGGCACACGTTCTTTCGATTGTCGCGGGCCACCGGGGAGGGCAACCCGCTGCTCGACTACGTCGTCAACTTCGCCGCCGACGTCAACACCACCAACGGGCTTGTCTACGCCGTGCGCGGCGTGAGCGGCGGCTTTCGCGGCCTTT
>JBDSME010000646.1:0-3223 GCA_039916065.1 Polyangia bacterium | reverse complement strand
GAATAGATATCGGTGCGGTGGTCGAGCTTTCCCGAACCGCGGCATTGCTCGGGCGACATGTACAGCGGCGTGCCCATCAACGAACCGGTCCTGGTCTTCACCGACTGGCCCCCGGACTGCGCCGCGTCCCAACCGGTGCTCATCTTCGCCACTCCGAAGTCCAAGATCTTCACGATCTGCCGCCCATTGTGGTCGAGCAGGTAGACATTGTGCGGCTTCAGGTCGCGGTGGACGATCTTCTTATCGTGGGCGGCTTGCAAAGCGTCGCAGATCTGCGACACGATGGTGACCGCCTCGTCGGGGGGCACTGGGCCGCGGGCGATGCGTTCCGCCAACGATTCGCCAGACAGGTACTCCATGATGAAGTACGGCTGGCCATCCGTGGTCTGTCCGAAATCCAGGATCTCGACAATGTTGGGATGCGCGATCAGGTGGATGGCGCGCGCTTCGTTGAAGAACCGCGCCACCGTCTCTGAGTCCTTGGCGAACGAACTGTGCAGCAGCTTGATGGCCACCTTGCGGCCGATCACCGGGTGTTCAGCCAGATAGACCACACCCATGCCCCCCTCGCCGATCTGCTGGACGACTTTATAATTCCCGATTGTCTTGCCGGCTAAGCTCACGCGGTTGTCCAAGAGAGTGAGCCTAGAACTCGAACTCGGCCACAATTCCCGTACTGGAAACGCCGGCCGTCGGAAACACGTGTAGGCCACTGCGCGCCTGCCGATGGGCCGGCCCGTCATCGGAGTCGATGTAACCCTTGTAAAGCAGGTACCCGCTGGCGATACCCAGCGCCGATCCCACACCCACGCAAATCCATTGCAGCGTTTGATCGTGATGCCCCTGGTCGTTCAGGGTATTGACGCTATTTCTCTCGGCTGGGGTGAGCGCGGGACGCACCGCGCCACTGGTGTCGCACTGCTGGTTTCCCATGCAGGGAAACCGGCGATAGGGGTCGAGTTGCTTGTTCACGTCGCCGACGTCCAGGCCATACTTGATTGCCCCGCCGACGCTGACCACTCCTGCGGCCAGGGTGACCCAGAACCCCTTGCGATAGGCGCCCCGACCGTCATCCGCACGCTGGTCCGGTTCCGCGACACGCCGGTCGCCGCTGTCCACTTTCGTGCCATCCGGTGCCTGGGCGGCCAGGTCGCTGGTGGCGCCGTTGGCCGGGGAGAGGTTCGGTGAATTCAGGCTCGCGAACACCAGCACGCTTTGTCCCGCCACCACCACCAACTGGTACGTGGTGGGCGCGAGTCCCGCCATGGACACGGTCAGCTCATGCCTACCCGGAGCCACGTCCGGGATGGATAGGCCTTGTTCCCGGGTGATTCCCACCGGTATCCCGTCCATGCTCACCGCCGCACCCACGACGTTGGAGGTGATCTGGACGGTGCCGGTGGTGGCGGTCCGGCTCGTTAGCTTGGCAAACCAGCGCGCGGATGCCGCCCTCAAGCCAGCGGTGTCGGCATTCTTCCGCGCCAGAGTCTCGGTCAGTCCATTTTCGATCTTGGCCCGTCGGACATCGAACAACTTCAACCAGACCGTGTAGTCGTCGTTGGTCCGTCTGACGCCGCCATAGATCAGCTTTTGCGCGCCCAAGCTCTTGCCGGCTTCGGCCATGCAACTGGTAGCTTCATCGGGACAGGAAAAGACCAGCTTCACCTCGACCAGATCCTTGCCGGAAACCAGGTGCATATCGCGCGCCGCCGCCACGGTTTGTCGCAACTGTTCGGACAGCTCGTCTGCCACGGAGTTGGGCACGTCTATGGACTCCAGCCCCAGAACGGCGGTGGAGAAGGATGATTCGGCTTCGGCGCGGGCGGACCGGGGTGACAACCCCCCGAGCGCCAGCGCAATGAGGCCGGGGACGAGCCATCGCAGGCGCATAAGAATCCGAATGTTTCCGCAGGGAAGCGCCCCTGTCAATGATGGGCCCCCCTCAGGGCTCGCGTGCGGCCCCGACGGGAGCGCGTCGGGCCCTCCTTAGCAGGGGGCGGGCCGATCCTGACGCGCCGCTTCGCGAGCTGCCTCCGAGGTGTGTTTTCCCGGCAACTGTGAGTGCGTGCTAGCGTAATCGGGTGCGGCTTGGCGTCTCCGCGAAGATATTCCTGGCCTACACGGTCTTGTTGATCGCGTTCGCCGGCAACGCCTCCTTCACCGTCTTCACCGTGCACCGCGCGCGCCAGGGCGTGGTGGCGAACCAGGCCTACATGGATCTGCAGGGGTCCGTCGACGCGGCCTGGAAATCACTGAACGATTTTGCGGGGGCGCTGGGGCGCAATCTCCGGAAGGAGCCCAACCTCGCGCTGGCGGTGCGTATGGCGCGCAAGCACCTGGATGACGGCCTCGGCGCGATCGACCGGTACCTGGAACGTGAGCCGACCAGCTTCCGCAAGCCCGACTTCGAGGTGCAGCGGCGCCAGATAGAGGCTTTCAAGGTCGAGTTGGACAAGCTGGCCGCGGATCTCGGCAGCCCCGACGCGGCCGCGACCGACAAGGCATGGCGGGAGTTCGAGAGCCGGTTCGCGAACCTCACCCGAGGGATCAACCGGATGCGGCGGCCCTTGCGGGGCGAGAGTGCGCAGATCGCGCAGCGACTCGCCGACGACGAAGAGAACGCGTTGCAAATCGCCCTGACCGCGGGGGGACTGGGGTTGCTGGTGGCGGCCCTGGCGGCGTTGTTCATGTGGCGAACGTTGAAGCCCCTCGGGGTGCTGCGCGCACGCGCCCGCGAGATCGCTGGCGGGGAGTATGCGCGCCGCACTGGTGTGCGGTCGCGTGACGAAATCGGCGATCTGGCGCGGGAACTCGACGCGATGGCGGCCGCGCTCGAGGAACGTGAGCAACGCCTGATCCGTTCCGAACGACTGGCCACCGTGGGGCGGATGGCGGCGCAGATCACCCACGAGGTGCGCAATCCGCTGGCCTCCATCGGGCTTTACGCCGAATTGCTGGGGGATGAGTTCGCCGAACGTCAGGAGGCGCGGCGGCTGGTCAATTCCATAACCAGCGAGGTCGATCGGCTGACGGAGATCACGGAGACCTACCTGCGGTTCGCGCGTTTGCCGCGCCCCAAGCTGGATCGCGAGGATCTGTCGGCCGTGGTGGCATCGGTGGTGGAGTTCGCGCGGGCCGAGCTGTTGCAGGCGGGGATCGTCCTGGAGACGGAACTGGCGCCCGGAGTGGAGGTCGCCGCTGACGAAAGCCAGCTCCGACAGGC
>JBDSME010000645.1:0-3698 GCA_039916065.1 Polyangia bacterium | reverse complement strand
TGGCCTTCTTCCTGGACGACGGGAGGCGCGGTTTTCGCCCGATCTACGCGCTGTGGGCCGCGGCGGCGGGTGCAACGGCGGTGGCCGGCGGCTACGCGGGCTGGGGCCGCGCCGCGGTGGTGTTGCTCTTGTTGATGGGGTTGGCTCTGGCCCTGAGCGCCCTGCCCACGCTGGCGGAAGACGAGAACCGCGACCCCAAGCGGCAGGTGCTGGTGATAACCGCCTTCGGTTTGATCGTGCGCGATTCCTCCGGACTGCGGAGCTGGCGATTCGAAGACCTCACGGATGTGGTGGCGGGAATCCGTGATGCCCAGCCGTACCTGAAGCTGATCGACCACCAAGGCAAGCGCCACATCGTGGACTGCGCCGCCTACCGCAGAGGCGAGCGGGTCCGGCGGGTGATCTCCGCGCGCCTGCAAGTGCGCCGCACCAATCCCGGCTGAGGCACGGCGCACCGCTACCTGGGTGTCAGCGAACAGCTCACGCTCAGCTCACGCGGGTCGGCCGGCACTTTGACGGGATCGCACGTGGCTTCCCGACAGACGCGCAACACCTTCTGTCCCGAACAGCCAGGATCGTCGGTGAGCCGCCAGCAGGGAAACGACGCAGGGGTGGTCCCGCAGAATGTGACATTCACGGGACGCTGCCCGTCTCCGTTCGTCAGCTCGGTGACCGTGCAGTCCGGTGCGCCGGTGTCCGTGCGGGTGCGGATGTTCGCGGGAATACAGGCGGGCTCCAGCGACCTGACGATGGCGTCGGCGATCTTCCGCATCGACATCTCGTAGTCGTCGTCGCAGATGCTCTCCAGAACGCCATTCTGACCGAAGGCATCGACCCAGGTCTTGATGCGCACCGCGGGATCGCCGTACTCCTTGGGATTCGACCCGGTGCAGGAATGCTGGACCGCAGGCTGCAACTGCGGCGGGCTGAGGTTGTCGTTTGGCTGCATCTCCACCACGTACTTGTCCGGCTTTCCCGTCAGCGCAGCCACGAGCACACGGTTGTGGTTTTCCAGATCGTCACCCTTCAGCTGCTTCAAGAAGGAAACGAAGTCCGCGACGGGCTTCAGGCGTCCCTTCTCCTCGGCGGAGACGCAGTTGTGCAGAGCAATCGGCCCGCTCAGCTGGTGAGGCGGCGGCATGCCGTCGCACAGGTGGCCGAATTCGTTGCAACGATAGGACTGGTAGCCGCCCAGCAGATCCGCCAAGGTGGTCTGGCCCGGGTCAAGCAGCGTCGAGTCGTCGCTCACGGAGCAATCGTCTTCGTTGGTCAGCATCACCACGCCCAGCAATGCGTCGTGGCGCAGGAAGCCGCCATTGACCGGATCAGCGGGATTGGTCGCCCGCTGCAGCGCCCGCTCCGCCGAGGCGAACTGTTGCTCGAAGCCACACCCAGAAGCTCCCAGCAAGGCCACGCACCCGAACAGGTCCGCGATGGGCCCATCGAAGTTGTTGCCCCCGGGACCAGCCTTGATGAAGGTCTCCCCGGGTTTCAGTGCCGTGCAGATGGCCGGGTGCTGGAAGCTTCCGTCATCGTCTCCCGGAGGCTGGTGAGCACAGCCCGACCCACCAGCGTTACTAAAGCTCCCCGCCCCCATCGAGGACGAGATCACCGCTAGATGTAGATCGAGCACCCCTTCAGGCAAGACCGTGAGGGCCTTCATGAAGTCCGGCAACCTGGCGCGCAATTTGTTCTGCGAACCCTCCATGGACAACGAATCATCGATCATGAACAGCAGGTCCAGTTTGCGGTTCGGTGACGCGTTGAACTCGCGCTTCGCCACTTCGCTGGGCTCGCCCGAAGGCCGCACCAAGCTGGTGGAATTGCACGCCCACAGCGTCACCACCACCGCTCCGCACAACCCCCATCGGAGTTGCTTGACCGCTCTTGACCACCGACTGCGAACGACTCGTGCTTCAACCTGCATGTCGGTACTGTCCCCAGGACAGCGAAAGATTGGTCAAAAAAATCGAGCCGCGCCGCTCCCCCGTTCAATGGCCCAGGAAGTTGCTGCCGATCTCCAGCACGATCAGCAGCACGAAGGACACCTCCAGCCACACCAGCCGCCTGCGTGAAATGTATGAACTTTGTCAGTCACCGCCGGTCTTGCCTGCCGCCCTCACCGGCTGCGGCACCACCAGCACGGCGCAGGGGGCGTTCTCCACCACTTTCTCGGCGACGCTCCCCAGCAGCAGGTGACCAAAGCCGTGACGCCCATGGCTGCCCATGACGATGAGGCCAGCTCCGATGCGTGTCGCGTGCTCCACGATCGCGGTGTGCGTCCGCCCCGATTCCGAAGCCCCCGTGCACGCCACGTTCGCCTGCCGGACCTCTTCCACGGTACGGTCCAACTGCTCGGCGGCGCCGGCCAGCGCGCTCTCCACCGCGATGGGCATGGCGATGATGTCGCCGGGCGGCGGCAACACCAGCGATGGATCGAGATCGACGTGCAAGACCTCGATTGCAGCACGAAAGGTTTGCGCCAGCTTGACTGCCGCGCGAAGCGCCCCCGTCGACGACTCCGAAAAATCCGTAGGCACCAGGATCAACTTGAGATCATCGAAGTTCATTTCTTGGCAGCTCCCTTCGCGACTGAAACATGCGGCCATTCGCCGCCCCCGCAACCCGCCCAATCTACTGCGCCCCGACGTCCAGGGAAACCCGACCAGCCGCGGCGGGGCTGGGGGTACCCATGTGCACTGTGGCGAGGTACTAGCGCACGCGCGCGGCGGTGCTCTTGCCTTGACCCGCTGCCGACCTGGTCGCCCCGTTCTTGCTCGCTTTCTTGTTCCCCTTCTTGTTCCCCTGGCTCACACGCGAGGCGGTCTTTTCGCTCAACTGGCGGTGCGTGGGCGCCGGGGAGCGCAGGGGGGCCGCCTTTCCATCCTCGCTGCCATCGGCCTCGGTCAGGATGCGTGGCGCGGCGGCGAGCGGCGCTGCTGCCACGGACGCAACGCCGCTCGGCGCCGCCGCCGGGGACCCAGCGATGTTCTCCGCGGTGGCACGCTCTTCGGCCGCGGAGCCGGAGTCCTTTGGGGCCTCCACAGGCGCGGCGGGGGAGGTGGCGACCGCCTGGGGGGCCACGCGTGGCAAAGTGACAGCGATCAGGGGGCCGTGGGTCGCCGCCGGCGCCGCTGCTGGCGCCTTTGCTAGCGCGGGCTCGGACATCGCCCGCGCCGCCAGTTGCGGCAGGGCCTCCACCCGCGCTGGTATGACCCGCCCCACCGACCGGCGCACCATGGCCAGGGTTACCGCCGATCGCGACCAGGTCAGCAAGAAAAGAGTCAGAGCCGCAACCCCCAGCGCCACCATTCCCAGCACCAAGGCGCGTCGGCTTCTTCGTGGCGGCCGCCGATAGCTCCAGCTGACTTTGGACGACGTCGCCAACGAACCGTGGTCGCTGGGCAGTTCCTGGGTGGTGATCACCACCGGCGGCGGCGTGCGGACGGGATGCAGCGCCACGGTAGCGCCTCGCGTCTTGAGGTCGATGGCCTGGGGCCGAAGAAACGTGTCACTGGTGTTGATCCATTCTTCCGGCTCGCCTTCCAGCTCCTTTGCCGCCGCCACGGTTCGCTTCCAGCGGGAGAAGTCCGATGCAAACAGCCCCTTCATGGTGACCGAGATCTGCACGGGATTGAATTCCTGCGTCGCGAACGCATATCGCTCCAGCGCCAGCGCCATTTCTTGCGCGGTCTGAA
>JBDSME010000644.1:0-4851 GCA_039916065.1 Polyangia bacterium | reverse complement strand
ACGCCATTCGCCCTCAGGTATTTGCTTGCTTCGAAAAATTCAAGGTGCCGGGAGTGGCGCAGTTCGTCTTCGTGGTGGCCGGCAATGGAACCATCAACAGCGTTCGTTTGAGCGGCGCCTTCTCCGGTACACCAACGGGCGCCTGTCTGCTGGACGCGGCCAAGGACGCGCGCTTCCCGCGTTCTGTCGGCGATCGCCAGCGGTTTGCTTACCCATTTTTCCTGCGACTCCGGCGACAATAGCCAGCCATCCGGCGCGCGCCTGACCGCCCCGGCGACCCACGGGGGCACGGGGGCACGGGGGCACCGGGGCACCGGGGGCGGGTCGATAACGTGTTAGGCTCTTGATTCGTGGAGAGCCGGAAGGCTTGGCGGAACCGGGACCGGAGCGCGGGCGAGAGCGTGCTCGCTCTGCTGGAAGGGTTGCGTCAGGGGCTGGGGGCGCTCGGCGTGGGTCTGTTTGACGACGATCGCGCCGACGCCGATCCCGATTCTCCGCGGGGGGCCCTCAACTTCTGGGACGCCTTCGATGAACGCCCCTGCGCGGAGATCGACTGGGAGCGCTGGTATCGCGAGCTGAAGCGAGAGCAGCGGGTGGAGACCACATGCGGCTGCGGCGGGGCTCACCACCTGTACGGCTTCCTGATTCATGGGCGCTGGGCCCTGTTGCTGGTGGCGGCACCGGCGTTGCCCTCCGGCGGCGCGGCCGCCATTGCGTCGTCACTCACCGCGCTGGCCGCGAAGCTTCCTCCGGCCAAGACGGCGGCTGAATGGGAAGCCATCGCGCGCTACGAAGGTGAGTCCCCCGCGACAGGCGCCACCGGGACCAGCACCCCGGCGGGGGCGAGCGGGGGTGGGGGCCCTCCTGTATGGTGGGTTCGCAAGCTGCCGCACTGACGAAGATGCCGGTCACGCCATGACGACGACCCATTTGGTGGTGAGAGGCACGGCGGTCTCGGGCGGGGTGGCCCAGGGACCCGCGCACGTCCTGACTTTCACCGATCACGTGCCGGTCACCAGGCGCACCCTGGACCCAACGGAGGTCCAGGGAGAGCTGGACCGCCTGGATCGGGCGCTGGCTCAGGCCGAAGAGGACCTGCTTTCTCTGGGCAAGACCATGGCGGCCAAGGTCGGCGCCGAGGACGCCGAGGTGTTCGCCGCCCAGGCCCTGGTGGCAAGGGATCACGTGCTGCACGGCCAGATCGTGACCCTGGTCCGCGACCACCACGTCAACGTCGAGGCGGCGGTGGCCGAGGTGATCGACAGGTTCACCAAGACGTTCGATCAGATCGCCGACCCGTACATCCGGGAGCGCGCCGCCGACATCCGCGATGTGGGGCGGCGCGTGCTGGCGGCCCTGGGACAGCAGGCGCTGGCGAACGCCGGAGCGCCGGGAACGGTGGCAAACGACTTTCCCGACGGCGCCATCCTGGTGGTGGACGAGCTGCTTCCATCCGCCACCGCCTCCCTGGAGCTGGGGCGCACCAGGGCGCTGGTGACGGACCGCGGCGGGAAGTTTTCTCACACCTCGATCCTGGCGCGGTCGATGCGCATGCCGGCGGTCACCGGCGTGCAAGACGCCACGCTGAAGATCAAGAACGGCGACCACGTCATCGTCGACGGAGTCTCCGGAGTGGTGTTTGTCAATCCGGGCCCCTCGGTGCGGCGCGAGTACGACCGCCTGGAGGCCGAGCTGCGTGGCTACAGGGCCGAGCTGGAAAAGCTTGTGGAGCGGGCGGCCGTCACCCGTGACGGCGTCGCCATCACCCTGCTGGCGAACGCCAGCAAGCTGTCGGACACCGAGGCGGCCGTGCTGTACAAGGCCGATGGCATCGGCCTTTACCGCACCGAGTTCGGATTCGCCGTACGCAGCGCTTTTCCGACCGAGGACGATCAGTACGAGATCCTGAAGCGCGCCGCCGATCGCATACACCCACGCAAGATCGTGGTGCGCCTGCTGGACGTGGGCGGCGACAAGGAGCTGTCCTATTTCCCCCTGCCGGTGTCGCGCAACCCGTCGCTGGGTCAGCGCGGGATGCGCCTGCTGCTGCAGCAACCCGACATTCTGCGCACGCAGCTCCGGGCGTTTCTCCGGGTCAGCGCGGATCGCGCGGTGTCCATCCTGCTGCCCATGGTCGGCGGTGTGGACGAGATCCGCGCCACCCGCGTCGTATTGAACGAGGTGATGGAGGAGCTGACGCGAGAGGGGAAACCTTTCAATCCGCAGGTGCCCCTGGGGGCGATGGTGGAGGTGCCGGCGGCGGCGGTGATGGCGGCGGTCCTGGCGCGCGAGGTGGACTTCCTCAGCCTGGGGACGAACGATCTGGTGCAGTACGTGCTGGCGGCCGACCGCGAAGACGACACCGTGGCCAGCTACTATCGCCCCTTGCACCCGGCCGTCCTGCACCTGATTCGATCGGTGTGTGACGGGGCCGGCCAGGCCAGCCGCCCCCTCACCATCTGCGGAGAGATGGCCGGCGATCCCGCCAACACCGAGCTCTTGCTGGGGCTGGGGCTAAGGGAGTTCAGCGTGGCGCCTGGCGAGATGCTGGAGGTGAAGGACGCCATCCGCAAGGCCGACCTCGGTCAAGCGCGGGCGCTGGCGGACGAAGCGCTGGGGCTCGCCTCGGCGGACGAGGTCGAGACCCTGCTGGCGCGGCGCCGGGCCACCGGCACCGCCGCGGGCGGCTCCACGGGCACTACCGCGCCTCTGGCGTAGTAGATTCACAAGGTTCATGTCCCAGCTCATCACCGTTGTCGATGCCTTCGCCGAGCAGCCCTTCACCGGAAATCCCGCCGCGGTCTGCATTCTGAACGCGCCCGCCGACGAAGAATGGATGCGCCGTGTGGCGCGGGAGATGAATCTGTCCGAGACGGCGTTCCTGCATCCGCACGGGGCAGGTGGCGTCGACGACGGGTATCGCTTGCGCTGGTTTACCCCCACGGTGGAGATCGCGCTTTGCGGCCACGCCACCCTGGCCAGCGCCCACGTGTTGTGGGAAAGCGCCCGCCTTCCAGCCGGTCAGCAGGCACGGTTTCACACCATGAGTGGACTGCTCACGGCCGACCGGCAGCAGTCGGACGGGATGATCGTGCTCGATTTTCCGGCCACACCCCAGCAAACCTGCCCGGTCCCGGCCGGTCTGCAGGAGGCCCTGGGCGCTCCCATGAAATACGTGGGTAAGACCACCTTCGACGTGCTGGTGGAGGTGGATTCGGAACAGACGGTACGGGGCCTGACGCCCAATCATTCGGCGCTGGCCGCTCTGCCCGTCCGTGGCGTCATGGTGACCAGTCGTTCCAGCGATCCCGCGTACGATTTCGTCTCCCGCTTCTTCGGTCCGGGCGCCGGCATTCCCGAGGATCCGGTCACCGGCTCGGCGCACTGCTGTCTGGGACCATACTGGGGCGAGCGGCTGGACAAGACCGACCTGGTCGGCCATCAAGTCTCCGCACGGGGCGGTGTTGTGCATGTCGGCGTACGGGGCGACCGGGTGCGCCTGGGTGGCCGCGCCGTCACAGTGCTGCGCGGCGAGCTGCTTGCCTAGGACGATTCCTGGCCGCACGGCGCACCTCGAGGAGCGTCCGACAGCGACGGATTACGGCGAGCGCCCGAACACCAGGCTCAACTGGCGGCTCTTGACGGGGTTCCTGCTTTCGCGCCTACCGTCGTCGGCCACCGTGCGCCCGCCGAGTTGGTCCTTTGCCGCCCACTCCGCGGCCACGCCCTGTTCGAATTCGTCCACGGTCACGGCGGCGACGTCGTCGAGGCGCCGTGCCTGCTCGTCGAGCCGACGGATGGCGGCCAATCGTTCGTCGTTGCCCAGCTTGGCGCGCTCAATGGCCCGTTTCAGCACGGCGATGGTCTCGTCGTAGACCTTCAGGGGAACCGGAAAGGGATGGCGGTCCTTCCCGCCGTGCGCCAGCGAGAAGCGCGCCGGATCGGCGAAACGGCTGGGCGCGCCGTGCAGGACCTCCGCCACCAGCGCCAGCGCGAATAGCGTTCGCCCCCCGACCCCCGGCACCAACATCAGCTCGGGGAAGTCCTGGGGTCCGCGATCCGCGACCGCCGCCAGGGTCTTGCCCAGTCGACGCAGGTCGATGTCTTCGGCCCGGACATCATGGTGCGCCGGCATCTGCAGCCGAGAAAGATCCGCCACCGGCGCCTCGGGAGCACCGCAGGCCAGCGTCACCATCTGATCGCGCGCGCCGCCGGCGTGGCGATCAACCAGGTTCACGATGTTGCCGCCGGCGTGGCCCTCGATGGCGGCGTGCGGATCGTCGACAAAGGAACCGGCGCGATCCCAGATCCAGTGGTACCGACGGGCCTGGCGACGGGCGCCGTTCATCCCCTGCTGCACCACCACCCAGGCGCCGTCGTCGGCGACGATGAACCCGTGCAGATACAGATCGAATCCGTCCTGAACGGCGGCGCTGTCCACCTTGGCCACCAGACGGCTGGCGCGCACCAGCGCTGCGGCGTCCAGCCCCACGACGTCGCCCAGCGCCATCAACTCGTCCGGCGTGCGGCGCGAGTGCCGGCCCCGCCCGCCGCACACGTGCAGGCCCAATTCGCGCTCGACGGGACCGAGGCCCCGCTTCAAGGCGCCGATCACGCTGGTGGTGATCCCCGACGAATGCCAGTCCATTCCCATCACCGCTCCGAACGACTGGAACCAGAAGGGATTCGACAGTCGACGCAGCACCTCGGTGCGGCCGTACTCCTGGGTGATCCCCTCGACGATCACCCGGCCGAGGCGCGCCATCCGCGACGCCAGCCAAACGGGAACGCGCCCGCCGTGAAGCGGCAGATCGGCGGTTCCACTGCGGCCGGCACCCATGGCGCCAGTTT
>JBDSME010000643.1:0-5237 GCA_039916065.1 Polyangia bacterium | reverse complement strand
CAACAACTCAAAGCTGGTGGTGGCACGGCAACGCTCACCGGATGACACATCGCGTGTGGTCCTGGGCGCCTACGCGCGCCGCACGCACCAGGTGGTGGACCTTGCGGGATGCGCAATCACCGAGCCTCCGCTGGAGGCGGTGGCCTCCACCCTGCGGGAACTCCTCAGCGTCCATGCCGTGGAGCCCTACCATGAGACCCGGTTCACGGGAGTCTTGCGTTATGTGGTTCTGCGCTCGAACCACCGCGGGGAAGTGCTGGCGACGCTGGTTACCGCCACGGATTCTTTCGCGAACGGGCGCGAGATCGCCGAAGAGTTGCGGGCGCGGCACGGCAACGTGATCGGCATCGTGCAGAACGTGAACCCCACCCGCGGCAACGCTCTGTACGGCTCTCAAGAGAAAACGTTGGGAGGTGCCGCGACCTTGGAGGATGAGGTCGGAGGCGTTCGGCTCCGGATCTCGTCGCGGGCTTTCTTTCAAGCCAACCGCGCGGTGGCGCGAGCAGCCTACGAGCAGATCAGGCTAGCCGCCGCGTTGACGGGCAAGGAACGCGTGGTGGACGCCTTCGCGGGCGTCGGCGGCATTGCGCTCACGTTGGCCCCGCAGGCCCGCATGGTGCTCGGCATCGAAGAACATGCGGCGGCGGTGGCGGACGCACAGGCCTCCGCCGCCTTGAACAAAATCGACAACGCCACGTTCGTCGCTGGCGACGTGGCCGCGCACCTTGGTGCCGTTGGTCAGGCGGACGTCGTGGTTTTGAATCCGCCACGCAAGGGTTGTTCGCCGCTGGTCTTGCAGCAGGTCGCTCGGCTGAAACCCCGTACCATTGCCTATCTCAGCTGTGCGCCCGAGACGCTGCTTCGCGATCTGGTCCATCTCGCCGCGCTCCACTATCGCGCGCGGAACATCACCCCGTTCGACATGTTGCCGCATACGCCGCACCTCGAGACGCTGGCAATCCTTTCGCCCGCGATTCCTTAGCGCGCGGGCACGCCATCGCGCGAGTGGTAGCGGCGCGTCCATTCGGCCATGGCGATCCCCGCGGCCACTGTCACTGGAAAGGAATGGTTGATCCCGTACATGGGAATGGCCACGACCTGATGAGCCGCCGCCACGATCTGGGGAGGGACCCCGTCGACCTCGTTGCCGAACACCAGCACGCCATCCTCCGGCAGGTCGGCGTGCCACAGATCGGCGGTGGCCACCTCTCGCTCGAACACAATCAACTTCCACCCTTCCGCCTTCGCCCGCTCCAACAACGCCGCCTCGTCGGGAAGCTCAGTGATGTTTTCGTAGCGCGACATCCCCATCGCCGCGCGCTCGTAGTAACGCTCCGTCCCCACCAGCAGAATCTCGCGGACCAGGAACGAGTGGGCCACGCGGATGATGGCTCCCACGTTGAATGGGTTGCGCGAACGCAACACAACAATGCGCAGCGGCCGCCGCACCATGTCCAGGCTGCGCCGGATCTCATCGAGCGGCAGGTCGAAGGCGGGAACTTTCATAGCCGCGCACCGTAGATGATTCCCAGGGCCGCGCCAAGCGCCGCTCCCACCAGCACCACCACCACGAACCAGGGCGAGCTCATGAACCGTCGCGCGGCCGACCGTGGAGACGCCGCCGTCAACGCCTGCATGGAGAGGAACAGCACCCGCTCGCGCATACGCCTGGCCGTCTCGTCCCCTGGCTGGATCGCCAGGCGATGGGTGTACCGCGCCGCCGCCGCCGCCAGCCGCCCGGCGCCGAAACAATACTGCACGAACGTGTCGTGCCGCGCCTGCTCGGTCCACTGTTCTTCCACCAGGCGCCACAAGACCTCACCTTGCTGGTCAAGCTCGACGACCGTGGCCACCATGCCGCTCCCCCGTCCTCCGTCAGGGCGCTGCTGCTGGCAGGTGCAGCGAAGGCGTCGCCGACGGCGCCGCTTCCCGCAACCCGCCGGCCAGGCTCATGCGCATCGGGATCGGCATGACGATGGCAATGAACACCGCTACAACCACCCAGAACAGTGCACGGCGGCTCGGCGGCAACGGCCGCATCTCGACCGGAGGATGATCGGCGGAACCGCTGGCCCGGCGCACAAATGCCACCATCGCCCACCACACCATCCACGGAAAAGCCGCACCAGCGGCAATGGGAGCCGCGTCCCGCAGGTTCCACAGCAACGTCCCCCGGGTCTCCCCGCGGACCAGCAGCAGTGCCCAGGCGAACACCAGCACCGCCACCAGCGGCAACGATTGGTGCAGACGCCTCCCGAACCGGTTGTATCGGTTGCCAAAGAAGGCGGAGGCCACATGTCCGCCGTCGAGCTGACCGATGGGCAGCAGGTTGATCATGGTCACGAGCAGGCCGGTCCACCCCGCCCGCGCGATGGGGTGCAACATGACGTCATGCGCTCCATCGGGTAGCCAGGCACCCTTGGTGACAAACTTCAGCAGCGCGTACAGCAGCGAGTTGCCCTCGATCCAACCCCCGGGCGACAACGCCACCAGCGGCGACAGTGAGAGCCCGTAAACGATCACCGGGACCGCCACCACCAGGCCCGCCAGCGGTCCAGCGGCCCCGATGTCCATCAGCTTTCGCCTGTCGGACGTCACCTGCCTCATGCCGATCACCGCCCCCAGGGTACCGAAACCCAGCAACGGCGGCAGCGGGATGAAGTGGGGCAACGAAGCATGCACCCGGTGAGCACGCGCCGCGAAGTAGTGGCCGAACTCGTGACACAGCAGAATCAACAGCAAGGGAACGGAATAGGTCAGTCCGTCGGAGATGGGCCGAATGGCGCCCACCGGAAACAGGATCTGCCACCACGGGAAATCAGCGCCGGGGTGAAGCTGGATGGCACCCGAGGCGGTTGTGGTCAAGAACGTGAGGAGGAACAGGGCGGCCGGTACGATGGCCGCACGGGCCGACCCCCGCACGTCAAGCGGCGCGGCGGCCGGCGCGCTCACGACGGCTCCCCATCGCGGTAGCGATCCACGCGCGCCTTGCGGCCGGCACTCTGTGACGAGGCGGACCTTTCCACCTCCACCTCGGCGGTCACCTGGCCGTCAGACGCCCCTTCGGGCTCGGCGGCGGCATCGACGCGCACCAGCTCGCGGGCGGCAACCTGGGCGCGGAAGGCGCGGCGCAGCGGGGTGGCCGCGCTGCCCAGCACCGACTCCATCCGCCCCAGCAGCTCGCGCGCCTCGACGGTCAAGTCCACGGGGGTCTCCACCGTGATGCGTACGTGGCAATCGCCGCGACCGCCGCCGCCCGACGCGCGCGGGATGCCCTTGCCGCGAATGCGAAACACCGAGCCCGACTGCGTGCCCGCCGGAACTTTCATCTTGACGGTGCCGTCCAAGACAGGGACCTCTACTTCGGCACCCAGGGCCGCCTCGCCGATGGAGACTGGCATTTCGACCACCAGAGTATCCTCTTCTCTGGCGTAGTAGCGGTGTGGGCGCACCCGCACCACCACGTGCAAATCGCCCGCGGGCCCGCCGCGCCGGCCGGGCGAGCCCTGGCCGGCCACCCGCTGGGTTGAACCGGAGCTGGTGCGCGGTGGGATGGAGACGTCGAACTCTCTCCATGCGTCGACCATGCCGGCACCCTCGCACTTGCGACAACGCTGGCGGGGGATCTCGCCGGTGCCTCCACAGACAGCGCATTCTCGGCGGCCGCTCAGCAGGCCGGAACTCTGGCGCTGATAGCCGTGACCGGCACAGCGGCCGCACTTGATCAGCCCCGCCGCGCCACCCTCGGCGCCCGTTCCCCGGCAGGCGGAGCAATCTTCGGCACGCTCGAAGGCGATGGTCTTGCGGCAACCGAGTGCCGCCTCCTCAAAGTCCACCTCCAGGGTGTAGCGCAGGTCGCGCCCGGAGCTGCCCTTGCGCCGCCCCAGGCCCAGCAGATCCCCGAAGATGGCGTCAAAAAATTCGGTGGCATTGGCCACATTGGTGGCGACCGGGTTGCTGTCTCCCAGAAATCCAAACCGGTCGTAGCGCGCCTTCTTGTCAACGTCCGAAAGCACGGCGTAAGCGGTGGCCAGCTCCTTGAACCGCTCCTCGGCCACGACGTCTCCGGGGTTGCGGTCGGGGTGATAGCGCAGCGCCAGCTTTCGGTAGGCAACCTTGATCTCCGCTTCGGAGGCGCCACGTGCCACCCCCAGCGTGTCGTAATAGTCGCGTGCCAGAGTTATCCACCCTCGGCGAATGGGTTCAGGGCCTCGCCGGGACTGGCCTCGCGATCGGTGTCGCCGCCCGCCACGTCGTTGGCTCCAGCTTCCAAGGTGAGCACGCCAGCTCCATTCGATCCCGCGGCATGCGCTGCCGTCAGCGCCACGATCTCCGCTTCGCTCAATCCCGCGCTCGGCCGCACGCGCGCCTGCTTGGCCTCGCCGCTCTCGGCGATGCGCGCCGACGCCGTGGGCAGGCCGCTGCCGTCCGTGCTGATGTCCACCTCGATCTGAATCTCTCCACGCGGCCGCCCCGGGATAGGCCCGATGTGCACGCGGGCGACGCTCTCATTGTCGGAGGCCATTTCACGCTCCCCCTCCAGGAGGTGCAAGATGATCTGCGTCTGCCCGTCGGCGGAGGTGGAGACCAGCTGGGTGCGGGTCTCGGGCAAGGGCGTTCGCCGCGGGATGAGGCGGCTGAAGATGCCACCTGCCCCCTCCAGCCCCAGTGAAATGCTGGTCATCTCCACAACGGGAGACGGGGCGCGGGAACGTCCACGCCCCCGCGCGGCACCGACCAAGATAGCGGCATGGTGCGCCGCTCCCATCGCCAGCGCGAATTCCGAACCGACCACCTCGGCCGGCCGCTTTTCGTACATCTCGGCGAGCTGCGTGCGGATACGCGGCATGCGGGCCTGACCGCCCAGCACCATCATCACATCAACATCGGGGGCCGACCACCCCGCGTCCCTGAGCACGCCCTCGCAGGACCACACGGTGCGATCCACCAGATCCTGGGTGAGGGTCTCCAGCCGCTCGCGATCGAGGCGAACCGCCATCGGTACGCGCGTCGAAGACTCCGGCAGATGTATGTCGACACCCTCCGAAACCGACAGCTCCACCTTGACCCGTTCGGCGACTTGCTTCAGCCGTGCCAGCAAGGAACGATCCCGACGCAGATCGCCGCCACCCGCCTTCAGCACCTCGTCGCAAACGTAGGCGACGATACGCTGATCGAAGTCTTCGCCGCCCAGAAAACCGTCACCGCCGTTGGCCAGCACCTCGGCGCCGCGATCG
>JBDSME010000642.1:0-39057 GCA_039916065.1 Polyangia bacterium | reverse complement strand
GTGGTGGACGCCTGTTCGTGAACGGCTCCTCGCCGACCGATCGAAGATAGTTCGGCGAGCGGTCAGGGCGGGGCGGTCGGTTCGGGGAAGGTGTCGAGCCACTGGATGGCTTCGTTCAGGGTGGCCTCCAGCGGGTCGAGGCGTTCGGGGAACAGGTGGGTGGCATCGTCGACCAGCCAGAGGCGCCGCGGTTCAGGGATCTGTTCCACGAAGGGTTCGATGTCGCGCTGGTCGCCGTATTCGTCGTTGGTGGCCTGGATGATGGCGAACGGCTTTCCGCCGCGCGGGCGGTGCAGGTAGCCGAGGTCGAACATGCGCACGGCCAGGCCCACACCGAGCAATTTGGAGACGCGCGGGTCCTCGATGCCCACGCCCATTCCCACCCGCGCCCCGAAAGAGAAGCCGGCCATCCACAGCGGCAGGGTGGGGTACCGTGCCGCCATGAAGTCCACGGCGGTGCGCGCATCCTCCGCCTCCGAGACGCCCTCCCCGTATTCACCGGTGGAACGCCCCACGCCGCGGAAGTTGAAGCGAAGCACGGCCGCGCCACTCTCCTCCAGCGCCTTGGCCATTCGGTAGACCACGTTGTTGTTCATGGTGCCACCCCCTTTGGGGTGGGGGTGGCAGACCACGGCGGCGCGACGCGGCGTCCGGCTGGCGGGCTCCTTCAGCAGGGCTTCCAGGCGGCCGTGGGAAACGGGGAGGTCGAGGCGTCCCGAAGGAGTGATGGTGATGGTCGGGGCCGAGGAGTCCATTCAGGCAAGGTTATCGCGAAATGTTAAGATGAAGGCGAAGGGATAGGAGGAGAGCGAATGACGGAACGCGCGCGCGGAGTCGCCCGGGATGTTCTGGCCGCGAACCAGGCTTTCTACAAGGCATTCGCGTCCCGGGACATGCCGGGTATGGAGTCTTTGTGGGCGCGGGGGGTGGCGGTGGCGTGTATTCATCCGGGGTGGAACGTGCTGCGCGGGCGTGACCTGGTGATCGCGAGCTGGCGTTCCATCTTGGGCAGTGAAAACTCCCCCGATGTGACGTGCGGCAACGCCTCGGTCCACGTGCTGGGCGAGTCGGCGTTCGTGGTCTGCGAGGAGCAGGTCGCCGATGACGTTCTCATCGCCACCAACGTGTTCGTGCGGGAGCAGGGGGGCTGGAAGCTGGCACACCACCAGGCCGCGCCCATCGCGGCGGACACGCTGCAGATCGTCCAGTCGGAAGACGAGGACGGCAGCGTTCTAAACTGACCTCAACACTACTTGGGGACGGGCGCCGCCTGCGACGCCGCGGGCGGACCGCCCAGGCGGCTGAGTAGCGTTGCCAGCGTGCTGGGGGCCGGCGAAACAAGCTTCACGCTGAACAGGCTCTTGGCATCGCCCACCCGCCCCAACTCGTAAGGACCTTCAAACATACGGGCCGCCAGCGTGTCGAGCTCTGCCTTCATCGCCGCGAAGGTCTGGTCGGTGTTGGGCGCCAGCAAGCGATCGTTGATGCGGAACAGGAACTCGTTCGGCGAAAACCGCACCGTCCCGGCCAGGGCGGGCTCCGTCTCCAGGAGCATCGCCGCGTGCAGGGCACGGCGGAAGGCATCGCCCAGCCGTTCCTCGGGCGCGGGCGCCTCCCGCTTGCGGCTGTGCATCACGCCGCGGCGCCCCCCTGTCTCGTCGATGAAGGTGTCGCTGCCATGCCCGATCAACACCACGCCCGGGCCATCGGGGACATGGGCGTAGTTCGCCACGTCGATCATCAGCTCTCGCAGCACGTGATCCTTGATCCAGCGGTGGAGCACCGGGATGAACGTTTCCAGCGACGGCGTCGGGCCAGTCGAGGGGACCGCGAAGATCTTGACCTGGAGTTTATATGCTTGCATGCGTTGGTCGCTCAGTCGCTAGGGGGAGGGCGGGCTGGCTGCGGCGAGGGGGCTCACCGCGGGGGCGCCCAGCGCGCTGCCCAGACGGGCGTAGCACTGGTGGGCGGCGTCCACGAACAGCGTGGCCTCCTCGATGAGCTGATGTACCGCCTCCGGAGTCTGGGCGTTCTGGTGCTCCTCGTGAACCCGGAAGAAATACTGGGCGAACTTGCCCCCGGCATAGGGGTCGAAGAAGAGCTGGGTATCGTAGAAGTGCTTGCGAAACTCAGCGACCACCTCGTCCGGATCGCTGCTCAGATTGGGACTTTTCTCACGGGTGAGCGACCGGGCTGCCTCCAGCATGGCGCTGTAAGCACGCTTCACCGCCCCGCTGGGATTTCCCTCATCCACCAGAATCTGCGCCTCGAAAATCTCGCGCTCGCTGGCCGCCAGGCCCATCTCCACGATGGGGACCACCTCGCCGGCGCATTCGCCCACGCCCATGTCGTCTATGGTGTACTCGCGCGGATCGCCCCAGTCCGAATAGAAGCTCCGGTCCTGATCATAGCTGGGCAGCACCTGCATCTCCTCGACCAGGGCACGGATGGACTTCTTGCCGATGCGGTTCACGAACGCGGAGAAACCCTCCCCGTCTTGCTTTTCGGCGGAATAACGCGCCGTCAGCCGCTTCACCACCTCGGGAACGCGCTTGGAGGGGACGGCCCCGATCGCCAGCCCGTAAGAACCGCCGTTGTTGGTCCACTGACCGCCCACCACCAGCTGGAAATGCGGGACGCGCCGTCCGTTGACGTTGCGGCTGACACCGAGGAAGCCGATGTCGGCGACGTGGTGCTGGCCGCAGGCGTTGAAGCAGCCGCTGGCCTTGATGTGCAGACCGCGCGCCTGGGGATCGTCACCGAGTCCGGTGTCCACCAGCTGCCGTCCCAGCTCCGCCGCCAGGGCCCGGGACGATGAGATCCCCAGCTTGCAGGTGTCGGTGCCGGGGCAAGCGGTGATGTCGGTGATGGTGCCGGCGCCCGCGCTCGCCAGGGCAGCCCCGCGCAACGCCGTGTACAGGGCGGGCAGATCGGCTTCGCTCACCCAGCGCAGCATCATGTTCTGATCGGCGGTGGTGCGGATGGCATCACCGCTGAAGCGCCGGGCGATCTCCGCCAGCGCTCGCCCCTGATCCGACGTGAGATCGCCGAGCGGCAGCGTCAGCACCGCCATCACGTAGCCGGCCTGTCGCTGCGGGATCACGTTGCTCGCCCGCCAGCGTTCGAAACCGTCGGGGTAGGGACCGGGCGGCAGCTTGCCAGGGCGGCGCACCGGCTCCTCGTCGGTGACGTGCAGGTTGGTGAGAAAGGCGGTCCAGCGGGGATCGGGCCGCAACGCCGCGCGCTCCTCCAGCACCAGGCGCTTGAACTCCTCCAGCCCCAGCTTCTTCACCAGGAACTTCAGGCGGGCCTTGGCGCGGTTGGTCTTCTCGCCGAGCCGCGCGAACACCCGGCTCATCGCCTGCGCGATTGGCAACATCTCCTCCTCGCGGAGGAAGTCATCAAAGAGCTGCGCGTTCTGCGGCACGGCGCCCAGGCCGCCGCCCACGTACAGTTCGAAACCGCGTCGAACCTCGCCGTTTTCCACGCGGGTGCGGGCGATCAGCCCCATGTCATGGAAGTTGGTCAGGCCGCAGGGGTTGTCCTTGCATCCCGAAAAGGCGACCTTGAACTTACGGCCGAAGTTCTGGGTGTCGTCGTGCCCCAGCAAGAAGAACGTGATGGCGTTGGCGTAGGGAGTGACGTCGAAGGCCTGGGTCTGGCAAACGCCGGCCATGGGGCAGGCGGTGACGTTGCGGACGGTGTTGCCGCACGCTTCGCGGGTGGTGATGCCAGTGGCGGCCAGGCGGCGCATCAGGTCAGGCGTGTCGTCGATGTGAACGAAGTGAAGCTGGATGTCCTGCCGGGTGGTGACGTGCAGGATGCGGTCCGAATATTCTTCGGCCAGCTCGGACAGCACATCGAGCTGATCGGCGGTGAGCGCGCCGAACGGAATCTTGATCCGATGCATGCCGGGCGCGTCCCACAGGGTCATGGGGCCCTTGGTGTTTTCCGCCGACGGGTAGACCAGAGTCTGGGTGGTTTGACCGTCGTGCCGCTGGCCGTTGTCGTAGCGCTGTCCGTAGGCCCCGCGCCGCAGGCGGGTCTCCGCGAACAATTTTTCCTCTATCTTCCCCTTCTTGCGCAGCTCGATCTGCGTCTCGAAGATGTCGATCTCCCGCCCCCAGGCCTCGGGGATTTCCGGGCCCAGTTCTTCCTTCCAGGTTCTTGCGCCGCTCATCTTGTGATTCCCCCGCGGGGCCAAGAATAAGAGGGGATTCCCCCGGGTCAAGCGAAGGTTGGAGCAGGCGGCGCGAGGGAACGAGACTGGCCGCGCCGACTCTCCCGGGTGCGAACATCGGCGGCGAGCGAGGAGACCGTGGTTTCAGGGGCGCCGCAATGCGCTGCCAGCTGAGCGGAGTTCAACCCTGCAATGCGGTCAGCGGTCCCTTGCAATAGGCCGGATTGCCAAAGGTCTTGTCCTGGATCCCGAACGCGTTCAACAACGAGACGTGCAGATCGCTGACGGAACGCCCCCCCATATCCAGAACTCGTCCCTGCTTGAAGTATCCGTTGGCGTTTCCCATCAGCAGCCAGAGCAGCTTGTCCGCCCGATGGGCGTTGCCATCGCTGAACTCCGACACCCACAGGATGACGGTATTGTCGAGCATGGTCCCCGTGCCCTCCGCCGTGCCCTGCAGTTTGCCCAGCAGGTACGCGAACTGCTGCGCATACCAGTTGAACACCATCTGCTTTTTCGAGCCCGAGGAGTCCACGTTCCCATTGTTGTGCGCCAGGTCGTGACCGAGCGCATTGATGCCCAGCCACGGATAGGTGCACTGGTCGTTGGAGTTTCCCCACTGCAGACTGGCCACCCGCGTGAGACCGCATTGCAGCGCCGCCACCATCAGATCCATCTGCAGCTTGCCGATGGTTGGATAGTTCGCGACATTCTTGACGTCGATTGCCGCCGACAACGTCGGCGCGGCGCAAGCGCCGCCCGTGGTTACCGGTGGCGCCACGGTGGACAGGCGTTTCTCGATGTCCCGCAGGGAGTCCTGGTACGAATCCAGCCGATCGCGATCGCTGACCGGCAACCGCGTACGCAAGGAGGTCAGGTCAGCGAGCGCAAAGTCCATGGCGCTCTTCTTCATATCGAAGGGCGGCGTGGCCGTTCCACCGCCGGGGGCCGGCGCCGGCATGACGGCGTCGCCGAAGATGCGCTTGTAGGCATCAAAGGGGCTCTGCATGGAAGGAACCACCCGCGACGGCGCCGACCAGATACACTTCGAATTGGTGTCACCGTAAATAATTCGCACTCCGAACTGGAGTGAGTCGAATTTCAGGCCGGCGCCGATGGACTGGGCGATGCGCTGGTCTATAGACGGTCCACCAGCATTGTTGGTGTCCGCCATCTCGATGCAGGTCAACATGTGGGGCACGCCGCGTTTGTGCCCGTCGCCCCCAGGGCCATGGTCGCGCGACTGCATGTTCAGGTTGTTCAGCACGGTGATCTGCGAACGATACGGGTCGAGCGGCCCAAAGATGGGTCCGAGGGTGGTTGCGCCCGCCTCGGGCCGCTTGGCGCTCGTCCACATTCCCTCCGGGACGTGGACGACGATGAACCGGGTGGGAGGCGCAGCGACCGCTTTTCGGAAGGGAAACATTGCCGCGGCGCCACCAGCCCCGAGTATTCCCAGCAGAGCGCGTCTCGAAGCCAGCCATTGTTTGTTCATGGGCATTACCTTCTATCCGGTTCCGAGGTGCCAGTTACCAAGTTGCCAGTTGCCAAGTTGCAGGTTGCCTAGTTGGCCGGCTTGTAGTTCATGAACGCATCGGTCTGCGTCAGGGTCACCATGAGCTCCTTCAGATTGCCACCGGACGCCGTGAAGGCCTCACGCACCGTCTTCAGGGCGCAGTCGTCGTCGGCGCCCTCTCGGCGCGCCAGAGCGTAGCGAAGCCACTGGGTTGGAACGCAGTCACGCACCTGCGTACTGCGACCGAGGAGCGCCGACAGCTCCATGGCCCCGTTGTAGGCTCCGTTGATATCCACGGTCTGGGAAATGACCCCCGCCGCATCGACCTTGAGGCCCCGGTCTTCGGTTCGGTAACGGCCAATGCCGTCGTAGGCTTCCAGGCCGAATCCCAGGCCATCGATCTGAGAATGGCAGGGTGCGCAAGCCGGAGCGCTAACATGCATGGCGAACCGGTCGCGGTTGGAGACACCGGCCATGATCTCGGGCAACTGGGGGACGTTGTTCGGGGGATCGGGCAGGTCTCCGCAGAGCAGCCGCCTGCGGATCCAGTTGCCGCGCTTGACCGGCGAGCTGTTGTCGGGCCGGGCGAACGCCGTCAGGAAGCTTGCCTGCGTCAACAAGCCTGCGCGCTGCGCCGGATCCAGCATCACCTTGGTATATGTGGTGGCGCTGGTTACCCCCTGCACGCCGTACAAGGTGGCCAGCGGTGCGTTCAAGAACGAGTAGGGAGCGCCCAGCAGTGTTGAAAGCTTGGCGTCGTCGGTCCAGATGACGTTGTCGATGAAGCGTTCCGTTTCCTCGCGCATCGCCGTCTGCAACGCGTCGTCGAACTTGTATACCGCCGTGTCCTTGGTGGCCACGTCGAGCATCTTCAGCCCCAACCATTGATCGTAGAAAGCCGTTGTGGCCGCCCGCGCCCGCGGGTCGGACAGCATTCGCCGCGCTTGAGTAGCGATCTGCTCACGCGTGGCGAGACGGCCTGCCTGGGCCTCGTCGAGGAGCATGTCGTCCGGGCCCGCCGCCCACAGCAGGGATGCCAGACGAGAGGCCTGTTCGAATTGAGTCAAGCGGTGCGTGCCGGGAATGGTCGTATCGGCGGTGCCAAATTCGGGGCGGTAGATGAAGTGCGGCGAGGCGAGCAAGGCGGCAATGACAGCGCGAATGCCCACCGCCTTGTCGGCGGCCCCTGCCTTGTCGAAGATGGCCCCCAGCCGCGTGGTCTCGTCCGCCGTGACGGGGCGGCGAAAGGCGCGCCGCCCGAAGCGCCCGATGAACGTGCGGGCGCAGGTGGCACCGGCGGTACCGGCGAAATCACACCCGACCAGCGTGGGCAGGTTGGCAGCAACATTGGCGAGGCGGACCGCGCTGTCGAGGTACTGGCCCGCCAGGAGCACGGGAACCGTTTGCGCCGCCGCCGAGTTATCGAACAGGCCGATCTCGGTATCTTCCGGGAACATCGCGGAGGGGTGACTCTTGTCGCCAAGCAAATCGGCGATCGCGTTGTCGTACTCCCGATGGCTGAGACGCCGGAGGGGAGACACCCCCATGGCCGGCGCGGTGCAATTCAGAGCGACGGGCGTCGCGGACGGCAACGTCGGGGGGGACGTATCTCCCGCGGAACCACCAGTGCCAACATTGCCACCTTTGGGGGGCAGAGGATTTCCGGTGGGTTGCTGGCCGGGGACGCCGCCCCCGCCTCCGGGCGGTCCCTGGCTGGCGGGGGATCCCCCGATGGGGCTCACAACCCCCGTGCAGGACGAGAGCAGCGCCCACAAGGCGAACCCTCCGGTCGCCTGGGCGATGCCGCGGCACGATAGAAAAAAGTCGCTGCGCCTCATTTTGAATGGCCTCCGCGGCTCGTAGATCGGTCCCTGTTCTATTTTCGTCCGTCGTCGCCAGGAGTTTGAGTTAAGGGCGGCCGATTTCCGATTTCCGATTCCCGACTTGTAATTTCCGGTCAATGAGAAACTTCTCAGGGCAGGAAAGGGCAGGTCGACGATGAAAACTTTCCAGATCCGTAAAAAGTCAGGCGATGAGGAAAACTTCCCAATTCGGCAGAAGTTAACGGTAACATGCTGACCGTGCAAAGGAAGCGACTTTCCTGGAAATCCGCCACTTCTTGGAAATCCCGCTCTTGGATGACAGCGGGAGTCATCGGGACAATCCTGGGGACCGTCCTCACCACCGGCCGTTCGGCCCAGGCCGTCCAGATCGTCGTTGCCGACGTGGTCTACACGCACTCAGCGACCACGACGATGGACTCGCACTACCGCGTCAGCCCGGCAGCAGGGACGCCCAAAAACTTGGTCTCTCCAGCCGATTACTCGAATGGTTCGGCGCACGTCCGGCTGGAGGTGAAAACCAAGCCGAATACCACGACGGATACCTGTTTTCAGGTGTGCTTCGAGGCCACGCAGAACTACGGCTGCGTGGACATCTCGAAACCGTACAAGACCACCGGCCTGTACGAATGGGACACGCCCTTTTCCCGGTTCTACAAGCCCGGGCCCATCCCGTGGGACAAGGGAATCGTCAAGGTCGCCCTGCTGCTCAAGGACACCAAGAACGTGAAGGTGGCGCCTGAGAATGTCGGCGCCGCTACCTCCGCGCTCTACATGCCCACCGACCTTCACGTCATCGTGACCCTCGTGGCGGCCGGCAGCACCTACGTCCCCGCCGGCGGAATCGCGATGCTGGATGGTGGTTCCGGCGACGGGCCGGCCGCGGGCTCGGGTGGCAACGGAGGAGGGGGTGCGGGGACCGGGGGCGGCGGCGGGGCGGGCGCCGGCACGGCAGGGCGCTCCGGAACGTCCGATGGCGGCACCGTCGAGGGGACTGGCGGCGCGCCCGGCAGCACCGGCGACGGCTCCGGCGGAGCCGCCGCACCGGTCATGGAGACTGGCGGCGCTCAGGGCAGCGGCGGCCTGGCAACGGGCGGCGGCTCCCCGTCAGCCACCGGTGGTGCCGTCGGCTCGACCGGTGGAAAAGCGGGCAATAGCGCGTCGGGCGACAGTCCGAGCGGTTGCTCGCTTGGCGGAACGAGCCCGACCGACACCGTGGGCAGCGGGGGCGCGATCGGCGCGGGCATGCTGGCCACCTTCCTCCTGGCGCGGCGTCGGCGCCGGTGGCACCTCGGTTCTGCTCGCAAGAAATCCGAAAAGGTTGCGCCTCCGTCATTCCCTTAGTGCGTGATGTCCAATTTATCGGTCTGGTGCCCGGGAATTGCTGCGGTCGCGGGTACGGCGGTATTCAGCCTTTCCGTGCTCTTCGGGGGCTGTGCTCCCCCTGAGATGGTGAGCAGCGGTACTGGAGGCTCCAGCACCACTGGTCACGAAACAGGCGGCGCGGGAACCGCCACGGGGGGCCGCAGCGCAAGCGGGGGCGAGACCGCGTCGGGCTCGGGTGGTGACGCGGTGTCATCGGGCGGTGCTCCCGCGGGAAGCGGCGGTGTGTCCGCCGGCAGCGGGGGCGCTGATACCGGCACCGGCGGCGCTGGTGTTGGCGGGGCACCAGCGGGGGGAATGCCCGGCGGGGGGCGCTCGGGAGGATCTGGCGGCACGGCGGGCACGGCAGGAATGGTTGGGGCGGGGGGCCAGGCTCCCTCGGCCAATTGTCCCAGTACGGCTGTTTTTTGCGACGACTTCGAGGATGGAAACCTGGACGGCTGGGTGAAGATGGAGAGCGGGGGGGCCTTGGCGATCGACTCCACCCACGCCTCGAGCGGCAAGAACGCGCTCGGAATCACCATGGCGACGGGGCAGCGCGGCGGCTGGCTGCAGCGGATGGGGGCCCCACTTTTTCCGCTCCCCAACAACACGATTTACGGTCGGGTGATGATGTACTTCGAGAGCCTCCCCGCCGGGCACACGGATTTCGTGCGCGCCTCCGCAACCAACGGCCAAACGCCCTGGTACAACGTCGGCGAGCAAACCGGAAAGGTGTTGCTGAACTACTATGCCAGCGGGAGCGACTGCTGGGCCCGTCCATCCCCGAGCACGAATATTCCCCTCAACAAGTGGATGTGCTGGGAGTGGGTCTACGATGGTCCGAAGAATCAGATGGGATTTTACATCGATTCCCAGCTGTCACGAATGGTGAACGGGTCGGGCGATGGCTGCTCCGGATCCAACGTCTGGACAGCGCCGAAATTCAACTATCTGGCGGTCGGGGCCTACAACGCCCAGCCGGGCAACGCCCCCTCCGTCGGCAAGATGTGGTTCGACGACGTGGCCGTCAGCACCACGGCGCGCGTCGGCTGCCCCGCGAAGTGAATTCGTCCGGGCTTGTCGCGCTGAAGACGGGGTGAGCCGTCGTGAGCCGTCGTGAGCTGCTACATATTGCTGCGTTCGTGCGCGGCCAGCTCCACCAGGCGCGCGCCGACCTCCTCGGACCCTGTGTCGATGAACTCCAGACCGGCGCGCCCCAGGGGCCGGCGGGCATCCTTGACGGTGACGCGCACTTGCGGCTGCTGGGCCACCTGCCAGAAGATGAGCAGGCCTTGGTCGCCGTTGTCCAGACCAGGGAGCGTCTCGATGGAGGCGCCTGATTGCGACACCTCGAAAACGCGCACCGGAGTCTCCTTTCCCGAATCCGAACGGAACTGGGCATGCCAGTCCACAGGATGGCGGGGGTGACGGCGCATGTAGCCACCGAGGGAGCTTGGCAGGTCGGCGCCGTCGGCGTCCGGCACCACGGGCGCGCGCACCGTTGCGCCGGCGCCGGTCGGGGCAGGGGAGAGGGAGGGGGTGAGGGAGGGGGCGACCGATCGAGTCACACAGCGCGGCGCCTCTGACTCCTCGCCCTCTGTCAAGAGCTGTGCGGCCATCGAATGAAACAGACGCACGTTGCGGTCGATCCCGGCGCCGAGGAGCAGCGGCTTTCCAGAGATGCGCGTGGCGTCGATCTGCAGGCTGGTTTCCAGGGTGCCGAGCACGGGCACGTTGATTCCCAGGTAGTCCGCCAGCAGGCGCGACGCCGCGTGCATCAGATCGGCCTCGGCGTGGTTGCGGATGCGGTTCCCGATCAGGCGACCGGTGAACCCCTGCAGGGCTTGCAGGGTGGCGGCGTGAAGGTTTGGCTTGCCGCCCAGGCGCGCCAGCAGCTCATTCATGGGACGCGCGTGCGGCGATTTCAGCGCCCCCACCAGCAGCGCTCCCTCGGAGGTGCCGCCGGCGACGTGTTCGATCTCGCGCACCACCTGTTCCTTGAAGAAGTTGTAGCCGCGGCGGATGGAACGGGAATCAGGAGCGGAGACCACCACGCGAATGGCACCCATCTCGAACAGGTCCACCAGCTCGCCGCCAGAGTCGGACCCCACGTCAGCCACCACCACATCCGCGTCGAGCTCCCAGATCTGGGCCAGCAGGCGTCGCTGCTGCTCCACCGCGGCGGCCCCGTTGGGCAGGACCGCACCATCACCGGAGACCAGGTGGAGGTTGCGCACCGGCGTCGGCGTCAGCGCCTGCTCCAGGGTGTCGATCTGCTCGCGAAGCAGAGCCTTCAGTCCGTGCACCGGCGTGGCGATCCCGAAGAGCTGGTGCTGGGTGGGGTGCCTGAGGTCGAGGTCGATCAGCACCACGCGCGAACGCAATCCCGCCAGGGCCACGGCCAGATTGGCGGCAATGGTGCTCTTCCCCACGCCGGTGCGCCCGCGCACCGCGATGAAACAGGCCGCCGGGCGATCGCGGATGGGGTGATGCCACCGTCCAGCACCGAGCAGTCTCAACCGTCCCAGCAAAGGTACCCGCCGCGGCCGTGGCAACGGACGTTCCGAGACGCGTTCGGAAATCCGCTCGGAAATCCGCTCGGAAATCCGATCGGAAATCCGATCGGACGACGACTCAGCTGATGGGTCGAGCCTCGAGGGCGCAGATTCGTCCATGGGGAGGGGGTACACGCTGGCGCGCGCGACGGAAAGGATCATCGGTTGCTCGGGTCTGTTCTGTAGTGAATGAGCGGCGATTCTTCGCGTCAGGATCCCGCCTCGTCGCGCCACAAAACCGGCGGTGTGCCTTAAGAAAACGGCCGGGCGGTCGATGGCCAGGAACATGACTTGCTTTGAAGGAGGACCGGCTCGGTGGCGTTTTCCGCGACGACGATGAACCAGGTGTCGACCTCGTCAGCGGGCGCCTTCGGTCTGGTTCACGGACCGCAAAGCCCTCTGGTCGATACCAAGCGGACCTGCGCCCGCGTGGCGGCCAGCGATGCCACCGTCCTGCTCACCGGTGAGACGGGGACCGGCAAGGAGGTCTTCGCCCGCTTCATTCATACCCACAGCCCGCGGCAGGCCCGCGGGTTCGTTCCGGTGAACTGCGGCGCCATCCCCGAGACGCTCCTGGAGAGCGAGCTGTTCGGATATGTGAAGGGAGCCTTCACCGGGGCTGCCTCCTCCCGCAAGGGGCGGGTGGCCATGGCCGAGGGGGGCACGCTGTTTCTCGACGAGATCGGCGAGTTGCCGCTGTCCCTCCAGGTGAAGCTCTTGCGCCTGTTGCAGGAGCGGTCCTACGAGCCCATCGGCAGCTCCGAATCGGTGGCGGCCAACTTTCGGCTGATCGCCGCCACCAACCGCAACCTGGCCGACGAAGTCCGGGCCGGACGATTTCGCAGCGATCTTTATTACCGGCTCCATGTGTGTCCGGTTCGCCTGCCCGCGCTGCGCGAGCGGCGCGGCGACATCGGTCCCCTGTTTCATTTCTTTTGGTCCCGCCGCGGCGAAACGCGCCCGATCGAGGCTGCCGTGATGCAATGCCTGTCCTCGTATGACTGGATGGGCAATGTGCGCGAGTTGGAGAATCTGGTCGAGCGCGTGTCAGTCTGTGCGGAAGGGGAGGTCATTCGCATGTCCGACCTTCCCCTGGGCATCCGGGCTCCGCACCTGGACGCCCTGGAGAACAGTCTGTTCGCCCCCGCGGCCATGGACATGCCACCGCCGCCCGTGATGGTCGATACCGGCGCCGCGCCTACCGACGTCCACGTCGATGCGGGCTGGGAATCGGGATGGCCGGCCGAGTTGCTGGAGCGGTCGCCGGGCTCACTGACGATGGACGCGTCGTCGCCGCCCCCGTCGTCGTTCCCGGCCGCGGAGCCGACGCTGGTCGCCGACGCTGCTGTCCCGGGCAGCCTCGACACGAACGAGCCCGGTGTGGCGTCGCTGGCGTCGCTGGCCTCACTGTCCGACATGGCCGCTCAGGTGCGTGCGGCGCACCTGGCGAACGCGCCGGCGCCCAACGGCACTGGCAACACGCCCACGCCCATCCTGCAGTTTCCCATTGACCTGCCCACCATGCTGCGCGAGTTGGAGAACCGCTACATCAACGCGGCGCTGGTCCAGACAGGCAGCAACAAGAAGGAAGCGGCGAAGTTGCTGGGCATGGGACGGACCACGCTGGTGGAAAAGCTTCGCCGCCGGGCCTCTGATCGCCCCGACGAGGGCCCCGATGGTCTGACGCTCGAAGGTCGAGCGCCCGAAGGTCAGACGATCGACTCTGCAGGCGCCGCGCGCGGGGTCGGCGACGATCAGCCGGCGTTCTCCGCGCCATCTTCACCGTTCGCGCCACGCTCGTGACGTGAACGGCGGCACGGTGGGTGCAGTTCCCGGAACATCGTGGTGTGGAACGTCGCAATTCTGGCGCTGATACCTGGAGTGGCCCTGGCGGGCCATGGAACGGCGCCGGTGCGTGTAGCGGCCGCGGCGGTGGCGGACAATTCCGCACCCGCCAGTACAGTTGTGCGGTCCGGGCGGCCCACCAAGGAAGGAGACGGTCCTTCCCAGGGCTTGCTGCGGATGACCATCTCCGCCACCACGGAGCGGATCCCGCTGCCGCGGACGCGCAGCCCCATCGTGCTCTCCACGGATGCGCTGGTGCGGCGGATCCGCCTGACTCCGGGTAAAGGTGACAGCGCGGCGCTGCTGCTGGCGCGCGTCCTCAAACACGCCGGCTTTCTCTGTCCCCAGGTGGCGCTGAAGTACGGCGTGGTCGAGTTGACCTGTCGCAGCGCGCGGATCGAGACCCAGCTCACTCACGAACGCAACGAAACCTATCTGGACATCAACGAGCTGCGCGGCTTGCCGTGGCGGCCCGGCCCTGATGCTCCTCCCGCGTACCACTACGACCCCTGGCGGGTGGGCCTTGGGCAAAGCTGTCCCGGCAAGTCGCCGGCGGCGCGCGGCGAGTGCGAGCTGAAGGGCGGACACTTGCTGGAGGCCGCCGGGCACTTTCGGCAGGCCCTGGACACCACCGCACGCCAGATGGCCTGCGTTCGCCTGGGTGACCTGGCCATCGCCACCGGCGACCCCATCACCGCCGCGGGCTGGTACCGTCGCGCTGGCTCCTTCGGGATGTTCGGCCGGGTCGCCGACGCGCGGTTGTGTGAGCTTGATGGCCGCTGTCTGACCACCACGCAGCAGGTGCTGCGTGCCTTCGACACGACGGGGATGCCCGAACCGCTGCGTGCCGAAACCACCATTCGGGCGGCGCGTGCCGAGGCTTACGCGGGGCGGTTGCCGTCAGCGGCACAGGTGATCGCCCGTCAGGTGAAGGCGCATGGCGCGGCAAGCGTCTGCCGCGAAGACGGTGAGTTGCTGTGCCGGCGCATCCTGATCGCGGCGATGCGCGCGGCCGACGCTGCGGTCAACCCGCGCTGGCTGGCCAGCGGCGGCACCGGCGGCAGCGGCGGCAGCGAAGGAAAGTCCGGCACGCCGAAGAAGCCGCCGCTGGAAGGCCCGGAGCGGGAATATCTGGAGCAGCTCGTGGAGACTTATCTTGCCCTGGTCGGGTGGGACAAAGGACCGATGGCGGTGGACCTGGCGCAGGCGGCGGCGCCGCTGGCCTCGCGCCTGGGTGCCCCCGCCTTCGGCGGCAATTTGCTGGCGGCGATGGCGCCGCAGGTTCCTGACGCTCAGCTCTCAGACCACTTGCTGCTGGCTGCGGAGACTTTCCTGGACGGAGACAACTGGGCGCGGGCGCGCATCGTGGTCGAGTACGCTCAGAGCCGGCTCCCCCCGAGTGAGCTCAAGCGCACCAGGCGGAGTGGTGCCGCCGGTTCCAGCGACGGTTCCGGCAAGTCAGCCGCCGGCAGTTCGGCGTCCGCTGCGTCCGCCGGGGCCCTCCAGGGTGCGCGCTGGAATGCCGTATTCCAGGCGCTGGCCGCCGCCGCCGCCCAGGATGAGGTCTCTCCCGCCCAACAGGCGGCCATCGACGTTGAATTTCGGTCCACGGTCAACGAGCTGAAGCGTGCGCGCGAGCTCGCGGAGCGGGCGCGCAGCGTACTGAACGGAACCCGCGATGCCCGCGGACAGTCACCCGGCTCCGGGGGAGGCAGCGCGGGCGCCGGCGATTCCTCGGCCGCGGCACCAGGAACGCGGTCGACGCGATCGCCATCCGGTGGTGCCGAGCGTGGTCCCAGTGCTGCCACCACCAAACCTGATCGGTCATCTGATGGCTCCGCGGCGCTGGCCAAGAACTTTGACCAGAACGTCGAAAAGAACGCCGAGGCCCCACGGTGAACGGGGCTCTTGGTCGCTCACCGGTCCGGCCCGGTTCCGCGGCGGCGCAGGCCGCGGGCCGCGAAACGGTGTCGGTGGCGCGATCGGCTTTGCTTCCCATCGGTGAGAGTCCCGCCATGCGCGAGGTGCTGGCGGCGGCCGAGGACGTGGCTGTGGCCTCCACCACGGTGCTGATCCTGGGGGAGAGCGGCACGGGCAAGGAAATCCTGGCGCGCCACATCCACCGCTGCTCGCCGCGCGCCGACTTGCCCTGGGTGGCGGTGAACTGCGCGGCCCTGCCGGCGGCGCTGCTGGAAGGAGAGCTCTTCGGCCACGAGCGTGGCGCGTTCACCGGGGCCAATCAACGCCGGATCGGGCGCATCGAGCAGGCCGACGGCGGAACGCTGCTGCTGGACGAGATCTCGGAGCTGCCGCTGGCGCTGCAGGCGAAGTTGCTGCGCGTCCTGCAAGAGCGCGAGATCGATCGCATCGGAGGCACCCGCCCCATTCCGGTCGACGTACGGGTGATCGCCACCTCCAACCGGTCGTTGCTTGAGATGGTGGACCGCAAGGAGTTCCGCGGCGATCTTTACTACCGGCTGAATGTCTTTCCGATTCAGCTTCCGCCCCTGCGCGACCGCCGCCAGGACATCCCCGCCCTGGCGGACGAGCTGGTGCGGGTGCTGGCGCAATCGTTGGGGCGCCAGGCGCCGGGGCTGGGCGCCAACGCCGTGCGGGCGCTCGCCGCCTACAACTTCCCCGGCAACGTGCGCGAGCTGGGCAACATCCTGGAACGCGCGCTGGTGCGCTGCCGTGAGCCAGTGCTGGAGCTGAACCATCTGGACCTGCCGGCAGGAATCCTGCGCGGCGGAGGGGGCGCGGCCGACTGGGCGGGACGCGCGCAGTGGACCACCACCAGCGACGGTGTCAGTGAAGAGGATTCCGCGGCGTCGAGCGTGCGAGAAGGTGCGAACTCTCCGTCGGAGGTGACCCTCCCCGGGGATCCGCGGTTTCCCGCGGGCTGGCCCACCGAACTGGCCACGCTGGAGCGGCTGGCAATCGGGGAGGCACTGCGGCTGGAGTGTGGCAATCGCACGCGCGCGGCGCGCCGGCTCGGCATCAGCCTGCGCACGCTTCGCAACAAGCTGCGCGCCTTTCGGTCGGCAGCCGTTGCCGCCGGGCAATAGCTGCCGGGCAGGGATGACCGGGCCGTCGACGCGCGCCAGATCTCCGACGCTGGCACGACCCTCGCAGTGAGGGTCACCACGGAGGTCTGCATGAAACTTTTCGACACAACTCTGACGCGGCTGCAGCAGTCGCTGGACGTTCGCCTGGTCGAGCACAACGTGCTGGCGGGGAACATCGCCAACGCGGATACACCCGCCTACCGTCCCAAGGAGCTGGACTTTTCGCAAGCGATGGCGGCGGCGCAGCAGGAAGCAAACGCCGGTGTCATGGCCGCCACCGATGAACGCCATCTGGGCGTGAACGGCGCGGCCTCCGGCAACCTGAACGAATCGAGCGCCACCACGGCAGCCACCACGCTGGTGCGCGATGGCGCGGGCAACAGCCCCAGCATCGACGGCAACCAGGTCGATCTGGATCGGACCATGGCGGGGCTGGCGGAAAATTCCCTTCAGTACGGCGCCAGCGCGCGCGCCGCCGGCAAGAAGCTGGCCATCCTGCGCTATGTCGTCTCCGACGGAGGGAGCTAGTCATGGACTTTCTGACCGCCTTGCGAATCAGTGGCGCCGGCCTGGGCGTCGAGCGCACCCGGGTCAACCTCGCCACCTCGAACCTGGCCAATGCGGAGACCACCCGTACCGCCGAGGGAGGCCCTTACAAGCGGCTGGATCCGGTGATCCAGGCGGTGGCTTTTCCCAGGGAGCTTGGCGAGGCCCAGGCCATGAGCAATCCGGTGATGAAGGCGGAGATCTCCGCTGTGGTGGCCGACCAGACGCCGGGGCGGCGGGTCTACAGCCCGGGCCATCCCGACGCCGATCCGGAGGGGTTCGTGACCTTTCCCAACGTCAATCCCGTGCACGAGGTGGTGAATCTGATGTCCGCGTCGCGCAGCTACGAGGCAAACGCCACCGCCGTCGAGACCTTGAAAACCATGGCCCAGCGCGGGCTGGACATCGCGCGATGACCGGGGCGCGCGCTGAAGGAGAAAGGGATCCGTCATGAGCATCGAGACCATGCGTTCGATCGGGAGTGCCGGCGCAGAGCAGTTGCAGTCGGACAGCGTGGGCCAGGTCGACCGCAGCTTGAAGAGCGCGTCGGGCAGCGGCTTTGCCGAGACCCTGGGCGGCGCCCTGCAGAAGGTCGATCAGATGCAAGTCGACGCCGATGTCCAGGCCGAGAAAGTGGCCATGGGCGGGGGCAACCTGCACGAAATGTCGCTGGCGCTGGAGAAGGCGGACGTATCGATGCGTCTGGCCATGAAGGTGCGCAACAAGTTGATCGACGCCTACCAGGAAATCATGCGGATGAGCGTCTGACACGAACGGGACAACCGAACTGAATTTGACGCTCTGGTCACTGAAAGGACTGCTCGATGGAACCGCTCTTCAATCAACTGCGCGAATTGCCCAGACGACTGGCGTCGCTGCCCCCGTCGATCAAGTTCGGGGCCTTCGCCGGTCTGGCCGTTCTGGCGGTGATCATGGCGGTGACCCAGCTAGGCGGAAACAACGGCGCCTGGGAGTACGCGTTCACCAACCTGTCCGCGGAAGATTCAGCCGAGGCGGCCGCACACCTCAAGTCGGCCAAGATTGCCTTCAAGATCGACGCGGGAGGGACGGCGCTGTCGGTCCCGGCCTCCCAGGTCTATGACGCGCGTCTCCTGTTGGCCGCTGCCGGGCTTCCGCGCGGTGGCGGGGTCGGCTTCGAGATCTTCGATCGCGGCGATCTGGGCGTGTCGGAGTTCACTCAGAAGGTGAACCTGCGGCGCGCCATCGAGGGCGAGCTGGGGCGGACCATCTCGCGCCTGGCATCGGTGCGTTCGGCGCGCGTGCACATCACCCTTCCCGAGAAGGGGCTGTACCGCGACGAGGATCGCAAGGCGTCGGCCGGCGTTGCGCTGAACCTGCAGCCCGGACGGGTGATGGCGGACAAGGAGATCGCCGGGGTGCGCCACCTGGTGGCCTCCGCGGTCACGGGTCTGTCGCCCGAAGCGGTGACCATCGTGGATGGACGGGGCACGGTGCTGGCCGGAGATACCTCCGCCGCCGGCAAGGCCGCCAGCGAGCAGCGCGACGTGGAGCATGCGTTCGAGCAGCGCATCGTCGATCTCCTGGAGCCCGCCATGGGGCAGGGCGCCGTGGTGGCGAAGGTCAGCGCTTCCTTCGACACCAGCGAAGTCGAGACCACCAACGATTCTTACGATCCCGAGGGCTCGGCGGTGCGCAGCGAGCACAAGACCACCGAGCAGAGCCAGCAGGACGCCTCCGGTCCCGCGGGTGTGGCGGGTGCTGCGGCCAATCAGCCGCTGGCGGGCGTGCCCGGCGGCGGTGGCGGGGCCAACCGTGGCACCAACGCCCGCGAGGACGAGACCAAGAACTACGAGATCACCAAGACCGTCACCCACACCATCACGCGCGGCTCGCGGCTGAAGAAGCTGTCGGTGGCGGTGTTGCTGGATACTCCTGGCGGCAAGTCGCGCCCCGAAGCCGAGCTGAAGCGCCTGGAGGCGCTGGCCAAGAGCGCCGTGGGATTCGACGCCGCGCGCGGAGACCAGTTCCAGATCTCGGCCTCCGCGTTCAGCCGTCCTGTCGAACCGCCCGAGACCAAGCTGTCGTTCCTGGACTCGCCGCGCATCATGCGCATCGCGCAGCTCGTCGGCGGTGTGATCCTGTTGATCATCGCGGCGCTGGCAATCTCGAAGATGCGGGGTCTGGCCTCGTCAGCCTCCGCGTCCAGCATGGGGATGCTGCGTCCCGGGGCGCGGGTGGGGGAGCTGGAGGCCATGATGGGCGGCGATCCCGCGCTGGGCTCGATGCGTCCCACCGCCGCCATCGCGGCCGGGCAGGGCGACCCCAACGTGGGAGTGCGTGATCGCGCCCGAGAGCTGGCGCGCAACGATCCCGCCCGGGCCGCCCACCTGTTGAAGGCCTGGATCAACACCGACAGCGAGCAGAGGAGCTAGAACGTGGCCGACCCGACCCCGAATTCCAACGATCCCAACAGCGCCGCCGGCCGACGTGACGCCGGCCCGGGCACCCAGCGCGCGGCGGCCGTGCTGCTGGGGCTGGGGCCAGAACTGGCCGCGGCGGTCTTCCAGCACCTGGATGAACCCACGGTGCGCGCCGTCGCCATCGGGGCGCGCAACATTCGCCGCAATCCCAACGCCGTGCCGCAGGCGCTGGGGTCGTTCGTGGATTCGCTGGATGTGGTCGGTGGCGACGCGGCCGCTGGCGATGGAATGTTGCGCGCGGTAGCGGCGCAGGTGCTGGGCGCCGACATGGCCCGCCGTGCCTTCGACGGCGTGGCCCCGCCCCCACAAGCCGACGAGGTGCTGGGGCCCGTGGCCCTGGCCGACCCGGAGGCCCTGGCGATGATCCTGTCGCGGGAGCAGCCGCAGACAGTGGCGCTGGTGCTGGGGGCGATGGAGCCTGCCCGCGCCGGCCTGGTGCTGAAGCTGATCCCGGAGGCGCAGCGCCCGCAGATCCTGCGGCGGCTGGCCACGCTGGAGGCGGTGGCGCCGGAGGTCCTGCGCGAGGTGGGCAACGCCCTGTCCATCGAGTTGCGCGCCGCTGTGTCCAGCGGCATGCGCCGCTTCGACGGCAAGGGTGCAGCGGTCGAGCTGTTGCGTCGCACGCCGGCGGCCCAGCAATCCGAGGCCGTGCAGGAGATCGAGAAGGACGATCCAGAGCTGGCGGCGGAGCTGCGGACCAAGCTGTTCACCTTCCAGGACCTGACGAACCTTTCGGACCGCGACGTCCAGACCTTCCTGCGCGAGGTGGACACCAGCCGTCTTGCGGTGGCCCTGAAGGGTGCCACCACCACGGTGAGGGACAAGATCCTCAAGAACATGTCCAGCCGGGCGGCGCAGATGTTGTCCGACGACATCGGCGCCATGGGTCCGGTCAAGCTGGCCGACGTGGAGTTGGCGCAAAGCGAGCTGGTAAAAATTGCCTTCACGCTGGCAGAGCAGGGGCGCATCACGGTGGTCGGCCCCGCCGACAAGATGGTGTAGGGCTATGCCTCCCCTGCCTGCCTCCACCGGGCGCCGCGCCCGCAGCCCCAGCTTCATGACCCGCTCCACGGGAAAGGGGGAGCACCGGCTGTTCGGCGACGGGGGCGACGGCGGCGATGCCGAGCTGGTCTTCCACGCTGTCGGTGATGACGGCGAGGACGGAGGCGCACACGGCATGGAATCGCTGGCGCCGCCGCTGCCCGCGCCCCCAAGCCACATGACCGATGACGCGGCGGAGCGTCTGGGACGCGCCATCGCCGAGCTGCGCCTGACCGCGGACCGCCTTGGTGCGGAGGTGGCCTCGACCGCCATCGAGATCGGCTGCCTGGTGGCGCGGCGGATCCTCGAGGCGGAGCTGAAAACCGACGTGGAGGCGCACAGGGCGCTGGTGCGGTCGGCGGTGCGCCGCCTGGCCGAGGAGCACCGGGTGACCATTCACCTGGCCCCTGGCGATCTGGAGCTGGTGCGCGCGGCGTCGGGAGGTCCTCACGGTGGCGGTGGTGCTGGCACCGACATGGGATTCAACCTGGGCATCGCCAAGGTGGAGATCTTTCCCGACACGAATCTGACGCCGGGCGACTGCTTGGTTGAATCTGACGCGGCCACGGTCGATGGCCGGCTTGGCACACGCCTTGAAGAGATACGTCGCGTGCTTTCCAGCGTGATCAACGGCCACGGCTCCGACGCCACATGAGTGACGTGGCCGACAAGTCCGATCCGCTGGGGGTGACCGCATCTGTTCCTGGCGGCGCCGCGCCGGCTCCTTGGCCTGACAGGGCCGACCGATCTCTGCTGGCCCGTTTCACCAAGGCGCTCGGCGACGCCGAACCGCTGCCCATAGCCGGCAAGGTGACCCGGGTGGCGGGAATCATCGTGGAGGCGACCATGCCCGCGGTGGCGGTGGGAACCGCTTGCGAGATCCGGCTCGGACCGCGCAAGACGCTGATGGCCGAGGTGGTTGGCTTCGCGAAGAACCGAGCCCTGTTGATGCCGTTCGGCGATGTGGCCGGGGTGGGCGAGGGGTGCGCGGTGTACGTGCGCGGCGCGGGCGCCGATATCCCGGTGGGAGAGGCGCTGCTGGGCCGCGTGGTCGATGCGGCCATGCGTCCCGTCGATGGTGGACCACCGCCCGAGCTGTCGCGGCGGGTGCCACTCTACGCGGCCCCTCCGCACGCGATGACCCGCCGGCGCATCTCGCGGCCGCTGGTGCTGGGCATTCGATCTCTCGACGCTTGCCTCACCTGCGGCGAGGGGCAGCGCGTGGGGATCATGGCGGGCCCCGGCATCGGCAAGAGCGTGCTGATGGGGATGCTGGCGCGCGGCGCCGCCGTGGACGTGATCGTGGTGGGGCTGGTGGGCGAGCGTGGTCGCGAGGTCCGCGAATTCGTGGAGCGCGATCTGGGACCGACGGGCCTGGCGCGCACCGTGGTGGTGGTGGCCACCGCTGATGAGCCCCCGTTGGTGCGCGTGCGCGCCGCCGTAGCGGCCACGGCCGTCGCTGAATATTTTCGCGAGCGCGGCAAGCGCGTGCTGCTCCTCATCGATTCCTTGTCACGGGTCGCGATGGCCCAGCGTGAGATCGGCCTGGCCGCCGGAGAGCCGCCCACCTCGCGCGGGTATCCGCCTTCGGTGTTCGCCGCCTTGCCGCGCCTGGTGGAACGGGCTGGCAATGACGCGGGCGACGGCAGCATCACCGCCATGTACACCTGCCTGGCGGAGGGCGACGATCTGTCGGATCCCTTCGTCGACGCGGTTCGCGCCGCGGTGGACGGCCACATCGTGCTGTCACGAAAGCTGGCGGACGGCGGGCATTTTCCGGCGGTCGACGTCCTGTCCAGCATCAGCCGCGTCATGTCGGACGTGGTGACCCCCGAGCACCGCCAGCTTGCCATGGAGGCGCGCGAGGTGCTTGCCACCTACCGCGAGTCGGCCGACTTGATCGAAGTGGGAGCGTACGTCGCCGGTTCGAATCCGCGCGTCGATCGCGCCCTGCGCAGCGTGCACATGATCCGGGCGCTCTTTCAACAGACGCCGCACGAACGTCATTCGCTGCAAAGCACGCTGGACGGATTGAAGCGCGCGCTGGAGGGTGGGGGCGCACCCACGGCCGCCCTCACCGCGGCCCAGTCCTCGGTGGGCATCGCCAGCGTGGCGGGGGAGGCCTATCGTGGTTAGAACGCCTTCTCCGCTCGCGGGATGGTGGCGGTGGCGCGGCGTTGCCGCCGCGTCATTTGTCTTCCTCTGTATGGCCCCGAACGACTTGTCGGCCAAGGAGGGGGCACCCGCCGCGGCAGCGCCATCCGCCCCCGGTGAGAAAGACAGCGGCAAGACAGAGGTCGCCAAGCCGGCCGAGTCGGTCAAGCCGGCCAAGCCGGATATCAAGGACACGGCTTCAAAGAAATCCGACAAGCCCGAAGCCAGCAAGCCAGGCAACACCGCGGCCGCCACCACCGGCAAAGCGCCAGCGGCCGAGACCCCTGACAGCGAGCCGGCGGGGGCATCCGCTGCCGGGCAGGGGAAGACCAAGGCCCGTTCGAAGCCGCGCGCGGCCATCAAATCAGAAAGCTCAGCGGAGGTTCCGGCGAACGTGGCCGAGGGCGGATCGCCGGCCTCGCCACCGCCCCTCACCATCGCCGGACTCCGTGAAGAGATACATCGCGAGGGCGGGGCCGTAGCGCTCGACCCCATGGCTCCCTCGCGGATGAAGCTCGAGCAGATGTTGCAAGAGGTGACCAAGGCACGCGTTTCATTGCACGAAGAGACGGCGAAGCTCGAGGCGATGCTCACCCAGGACGGGGGCGACGGCGCCGCTGGTCCCGGCGGTGGCGCGGCGGCCCCTGGCGGCAAGCCGGCGAAGAACCCGCTGGACGTGCTGGCGAAGGCTCTGCGCGGAATCAAACCAGAGCAGGCGGCCCCCATCGTCACCCGCCTGGAAAAGCGTCTTGCGGCGACGGTGCTGCAGCGAATGCCCCCGGTTGATGCCGGAAAGATCATGGGGGCGATGAAGCCCGACACCGCGGCCGAGTTGGCCACCCAGATTGCGATGCGTCCCCTTCCCGCCGAGGCGAAAAGATGAAAACGGGTTCCGATTTCCTCCGCGGCCTTGGCGCGGTCAGCGACCGGGCGACCGCCCGCGAGGCCGCTCTGTCGATCGACCACGCTGCGTCGCCCGAGCTCGACGAGGCCTCCGTCGCGTCAAGTGCGTGGCAGGACCACGCTGCCGGGCACGGCACCGGAAGTGCAGAAGGGATAGGGGTGCAGCACGAGACTTCGTCCCACGCGTCGCAAACCCGTCACGGCGAGCACCAGCCGCTGAGCGGCATCGCGCCGTCATCGAAGCCGCACCAGGGCGAGTCCGCTGAAGGAGGGTTCGCCGTCCATTCAGGCGCTGGCTCTCAGCCGCGACCGCGCTTCGCAGACGTCATGGCGGCCGGACTGGTTCACGCACAATCGGGCACCGAGCACGCGGCCGACAAGCTTCTTCAGAAGTTGCCAGAGGAGCTGGACGCCGACGTGGATGGCGAGCTGGTCACTGACCTGGCTACGCACGAAGACCACGATGTCCCGGCGCAAACGCTGGACACGCAAGCGCTGGAATCGATGGAGATCACGGCGCCTGTCTTGGATCAGGTCCCTGTGACCACCGGGGCGGTGACTGCAATGTCGCCAATGTCGGCAGTCTCGGACATGTCGGCTACTTCAGGAATTGTGGCCACGCATTCGCAGCCCGGATTCGCGGCATCGCCGCCGAACGGGCAGGTACCCCTTCTTCTGCCACAGGTGCAAGCACGATCCGCCGCTGTGGCGATTGTCCCTGAGGCAACGCGAGCCGCTGGGAGCCCGCCGCTTCACCTCGCCCCACGTAAGTGGGGAGAGCAACGATCTCCTACTATGGGCCGTAGGCCGGCGGGTGAGGGGACGGCGCCGCGATCAAGCGTGGACCCCTCACCTTTATCCTCTCCCCGCTTCCGCGGGGCGAGGACAAACAGTGTCGGTATGGCGCACGGCGGTCTCGACAATGCTCTCCCCGCCGAGAGCGCCACCCCGGCCGTCCAAGGGCCAGCGGTACCGCCGCGGACGGCGATCGCCATCCCTGCGCTGGTGGCAGTGGGAAGGAGCACGAGCGCCCAAAGAGGAGACGCAGCCGCCGATCGGGGGGCCCCCGGGGCCGCTCCGGACTTGGTCCCGGACTTGGTCCCGGACTTGGCGCCAGCGGCGCCGGAGCAAGCACCGACGCGCGCGTCGAAGATCTCGTCGACGCAAGCCGCGACAGCAACAGCGTCACAGCCGGCGCCGCTGTCGACACCGGCTGTGATGTCATCGTCCCCCCCGTCGCCGGCTTCTTCCAAGACGTCCGTGCTGCCAGCGGCCGGCATCGCCTTGCCCTTGCCATTGTCCTTGTCTGCCGGTCAGCCGGTCGTCTGGCCCCATGCCGCTGGCACGACCACTCAACAGCGCGCGCTCGCCGACAAACAGGCTGAGCGACCAGGCGCCGAGCAACGCGGGTCCAGCGTGCGTTCTGCTGGACAGAAGATCACACGGTCCGAGTTGAACCGTCGCACCGAAGCGCGCGTGGCTGAGGTCATCCGCACGCTAACCGCCGAGAAATCCGCCAGCCCTTCGATGCCGGTACCTCCCGGTCGATGGAAGACCGCCACTGCCCATGGGCCCCTACCGGCACTTGAGCGCGGCGACCATGTTTCGTTGCCCTTGCCCCCCCTGTTGGGGCGTAACGCCGACACGGCTCCAGGCTCGGTTCCGTCCTCCACCGAGGCAGGGGCAGGACAGCGCGACGATGGATCTCATGACCAGCCGACCGCGGATTCTGTCAGCGCCTCTTCGTCTCAACCTGACGCCACCTCCCTGCTGTCATCGGCATTGCCCGCGAGAGAACCCGCCGGGGTGTCGCATCCATCGGCCGCCGCCGCAGGGGCAATGGCCACCAGACCGGAGATGATCACCGGATCTCCGCGCGCTGAGGCCATGTCAGTCACAACCGCATCAGCGGCCAAGGTGCAACATCCCAGCGCCGAGATGAGCCGTCGTTCGGGTGATGCTGTGCGGCCGCGGGGCACGTCCTCGTCAGCCGTATCCGAGGCATCCGCGCCGGCCAAGGCTGCGCATCCGACCAAGGATCCGATGGGCGCTGTGGTCAGCGCTTCTCCCAGGAGCAAACCGCCTGGTGAGCAGTCGGGTGAGCAGTCGATGTTGGGCACCGACCGGCGGCCAGCAGTTGAGCCCCCTCCGACTTCCGATCAGATTTCCGCTCAGACTTCCGCTCCGACTTCCGCTCAGACTTCCGAGCAGACTCGCCATCAGCGCCATGCGACGTTAGCGGCACCCGAACCCGCGGTGACGCCGTCTGCACCGCGCGTTCCCGGGATGTCTGATCGGCCGCCTGCGCAAGGGCTTTTCGCGGCGAAACCTGCGGCAGCATCCTTCGCGACGCCGCCCGTCCCCTCGACCCCCGCTTCTGCAGCGGCGCCGGTTTCCGCTCCGCGCGTGGTGTCGCGGCTCAATCCGCCGGTTTCGGCCACTTCCCATGCGGAGGTGGCAATCGAGAGTCGGCGTCAGGCTCACACAGCCACGCCATTACCGGTCGCCAAGACGCATCCGTTCGCATCCCAGGACCAGGGCCACCCGACCGGCGCTCATCAAGGCGCCGCCGTCGTGGGGATCCCGACACGGCCATTCGGTCCCGGCTCCCACGCCAAACCGGCCAAAAAAGAGCCCGTCGTTGGGCAAGCCCTCCATGCTGCCGACAATCGCGACCATCACCAGGACCGGTCATCTCAACTGACGGAGACGCCCCCGGCGAAATCCGCCGAGACAGCTTCCGCCGCGCCCGTCGCGCCTTCACTGCACGGTGCCGCGGTTCACGCTGGCGACACCCCGTTGCCGACCGCCGAGTCGAAGCAGCCGAACCCTCAAGCCTCCCCGTGGCGGTCCGGGTCGGGCGCGCCGGTCGCGGCGAAGACCCTGGCCCACCCCATGGCACCAGGCACACCGCCGACCGTCACTCCCCAACTCCGGATCCCTGTCCGCGCCGTCCCCAGCACCTCCGCGCCGCTTCCGTCGATAACGCCGCCGCCGTCCGCGCTCACCATGCCACCGGCGACGATCCCTACCGCGCTGCCGGCGTCGCCGCTGCCTCCGCGTGCTCTCGAGAGTCGCCGTGTCCGAGCGGCGGTTCTCGAGTTGCACCACCGGCTGCTCCCTGCGGAGCCGAGCAACGCTGGCGTCTCTGTATCATCACACAATCTCTTCGACACGGCTCCGCGCACCGATAAGGCGTCTCCTTCCGCGAATCAGCGCTTCATTCTCGCGCAGACATCCGCGCCGGGATCGCGCCCGGGTGCCCCCGTCGTTCCTCGTTTCATGAAGGCCGCATCCGCTCCTTCGCGCGAAGCATCCTCCGCGGGCCATGAAGAGGGCAAGAACGCGGCGCCGGCCTCTTCAGCGGCGGTCGAGTTGCAGCCGCGCGGTCGTATCGCCTATGCCGGTCCATGGCCGCTGGTATTCCCAGGGGGGCCGTCGCCCTCGCTGCCTGCTGCGACCGTTTCTCACACCGCCACCGGCGCTTCCCTGGCCGGCCCGTCCCCGTCAGCATTGCTGCCCGGCGCTGACGCCGGGGGTCCTTCTGCCAGCGCGAGGTCCGTCTTTTCGGACTCCTCTTCCGATACGTCTTGGCTATCGCGGTTGCCTGCTGCCACTGCCGCTTCGTCTGCCGCTTCATCCGGCTCATCTGCGTCGTCGGATGACCGCCAGCGGGGCCAGCATTCGGCCTCGTCCAGCGCGGCTACCGCGGAGATTGCGCGCGCTGCCGCTCCGGTCGTGGACAAGACCGTCGCCGAAATAGCCTTCGCGGGCGCCGCCGGGCTGTCGGCCGCTCAGCCGGCGGTCGCCCTGGATCCCCGGGCCATGGGTTCGCTGATCCAGCAGGGGCCCCCGGGCACCCGTCCCCTGATGGAGCTGGCCGCCGACGATCCGTCCCTTCATGCCACGGCGCTGGGCAAGAACGCCCACGTCCGGCTGGAGACCGCGAAGGACGGCGATCTCTCGCTGCACTTGATGGTCCACGACGGCGTCGTTGACGTGCGGTTCGACGGCGCCGCCTCACGCACCCTGGACATCCGATCGAACGAGGTCCGCGCCGCGCTCGCCGGCGAGGGGATTTCACTTGGGACCTTCGAATCGGCAACGCGTTCCTCCTCGGGCAGCCAGGCTTCGTCAGGTTCTTCGTCGGCTGCGTCGTCGGGCCCTGACAACTCAGCTGGTGGTGGCCCTGCTTCCGGTCACGCCCCTGGTGGCGCCGGCACCTCGTCCCACACGGGATCCCAGCTCGGTGGTGGCGGGGGCCACCGCCACTCCGAGCCCGGCGATCGCTGGCCGGACCGCGAACCGCCGACCGGGTCGACCGCTTCTTCGGCTTCCGCTTCCGGCGCTGGCCGCACCACCGTCAACGATACCCAGGCGGGTCCCCGCCGCCGTCGCGGATTCCACGTCACCGCCTAGGAGAACATCACCATGGCCACCGCTCCCATCCTCGATCTCACCTCCCCCAAGGACGCCCTCCCGCCGTCCACTGAAACGCGCCAGGGGTCCAACAAGCTTGGGAAGGACGAGTTCTTGAAGCTGCTAGTCGCGCAGCTCGCCAACCAGGATCCCACCAAGCCTCAGGACTCGTCGCAGTTCGTGGCACAGCTCGCGCAGTTCTCTGCGCTGGAACAGCAGCAGAACACCGTCAGCCGCCTGGACACCTTGCTCATCGGTCAGGCGACCGCCAACCAGACCCAGGCCGCGTCGTTCATCGGCAAGGATGTCTCTTATCGCGGGAGCGCCGTGCAGGTGGACGGCAAGTCTGGCGCATCAGCCACCGCCAGCTTGACCAGCCCCGCCGACACCGTCTCGGTGATGGTCGTCGGTCCCGGCGGCAACACCGTCCGCACGCTACAGCTCGGCGCCCAGGCCGCCGGCGACGTGGCCGTGAACTGGGATGGCCGCGACGAGAGCGGCGTCATGGCTCCGGCAGGCAGCTACACCTTTCAGGCGGCCGCCTTCGCCGACAAGACCGGTGTCCCCATCAGCCTCCGCAACTCCGGCACCGTCACGGGAGTCGCCTTCGAAGGCGGACTCCCCGTCCTCAAAGTGGGCGGCGGCGGCAGCCTCATCAAGATGTCCGACGTCACCTCAATCAACGAAAGGAAATCCACCCCATGAGTCTCGTATCATCACTGTACACAGGTCAGACCGGTCTCGAACAAAGCAGCACGGATCTCTCGGTCATCGGCGACAACATCGCCAACTCCAACACGGTCGGCTTCAAGGCCAGCCGGGCCGACTTCTCCAACGCCATGGCGCAGCAGATGCTGGGCGCCGGCGGCGTGGTCTCGCAGGTCGGCCTGGGCGCCGAGTTGATGAGCGTGCAAAAGATCCTCACCCAGGGCGCGCTCAACAACACCGGCGTGGCCACGGATCTGGCGCTCGACGGCGGCGGGTTCTTCGTCGCCAAGGGCTCGCACAATGGGCGGCAAGGGCAGTTCTACACCCGCGCCGGACAGTTCTCGATGGACAAGACCGGCTACCTGGTCAATCAGGAAGGCCTGCGCATCCAGGGCTACTCCGCCGATCCCACCGGCGCCGTCGCCCCCTCACCCGGCGACCTGAAGCTAGGCGACTCCGCGTCGCCTGCCTTCAAGACTAGCACCGTCACCGTGAAGGCGAACCTCGATGCCGGCAACACCGTGCTGGCGGCGGCTTGGGATCCCTTGAACCCGGGCATCACCTCCAACTTCGCCACCAGCGTCACCGTTTACGACTCGCTGGGCAAGCAACACCAGGTCGACGTGTACTTCCGCAAGACGGGAAATGCGGCCACCGGCGAAGCGCAGTGGGACTATCACGCAATGGCCGACGGAGGTGGACTGACCGGTGGCGTTCCCAAGACGCCCACCGAGATCCAGACGGGATCTCTCACCTTCAATCTGGACGGCTCGCTGCAGGCTGCTCCGGCACCCGCCTCGAACACGTTCAACCCCCTCAACGCCCAGCAGGCTCAGCCCCTGACGTTCAACTTCGGCGATCCCACCGGAGCGGTGGCCCCCTTCACCGGCACCGGTCTGCTGGGGATCACCCAGTTCTCCAGCAACAGCGGCGCCACGTCGGTGGCGCAGAACGGCTACGGTTCGGGCGTGCTGTCGAACATCAGCATCGACAAGGAAGGAAAGGTGCAGGGCGCCTTCACCAACGGGCAGAGCCGGGTCATCGGCCAGCTGACCGTGGCGTTGGTCGGCGCCGCCGACCAGATGGAGCGCGCGGGCGGCAACCTGTTCGCGGAGACGACCAGCTCCGGCAACGCCACCCTCGGCAAGGCCGGTGCGGGTGGTCGCGGCGGCGTGGTGGCGGGAGCACTCGAGAACTCGAACGTCGATCTGTCGAACGAGTTCATCAAGATGATCACCGCCCAGCGCAACTATCAGGCGAACGCCAAGACCATCAGCACGGCCGATCAGCTGCTGGCCGAGTTGATGAACCTGAAACGATAGCGTCTGGGCCAGCGCAACTGCTGGCCTGACGTGGTGTGGGTGTCGACATACAGGTGCACGGGCACGTGGAGGTCGGCGCCCGGGATATCGAAAGAACGCGCTCGGTGCGCGTGCCGGTTTCCTTCGCCTGACGGAGGGGCGGCGGGTGGCACCGTTGAACATGGTGACAATCGGACAAATCGGACAAACGGACGTGTCGGAACGTTCGCAGGCCCGGACCTTTCTCGGCGCGCCGGTCGCAACCTCGACCGGCGCGTCCGAGGAGGACTTTCCCTCAGGCAAAACAGCAGTCCTGTCGATAGGGCAGGGGACGGAATGGACAACCGCATGATCTTCTTGACGCGATTTGACGGATCGGAGGTGGTCGTGAACAGCGATCTCATCCTTACCGTCGAGAAGATTCCCGATACCGTGCTCACCCTGACCACCGGCGATCGGATCATGGTCAAGGAAGGCGTCGAGGAGGTGGTGGCGCGCGCCATCGCTTATCGACACCGCGTGATGCAGGGGCCGGGCGTGCGCGGGGACGTTCAAGACATCGCCGCCAGCCTGGCCGAGTCGGCCAGGTACGTACAAGCGGCGCAACCGCCGCAACCGGCGCCACTGATACCACGGGGCGTCGGGCGGGCGTCGGACCCCAGCGACGGGAAGGACTCGTAGCAGTACATGGATATCACGTCGATAGGTGGCATCGTCTTCGCCCTCGCCTGCATCCTGGGCGGGCAGGCGATCGAGGGCGGTCACGCCAGCTCGCTGGCTCAAGCCACGGCGGCCATCATCGTCATCGGCGGCACCATCGGGGCCTGCGCGGTGGCCTTTCCCATGCCCGACTTCATGCGCGGGCTGAAGATGGGCAAGATGGCCTTCACCAACAAGAAGAGTGACGCCCCCGAGCTGATCAAGCAGATCGTGGAGCTGGCGGCCGTCGCGCGACGAGAAGGCGTGCTGGCGCTGGAGCAGAAGCTGACGGAGATCAAGGAGCCATTTCTCAAGAGGGCGGTGAGCTTTCTGGTGGACGGCGTCGATGCGGCCATCGCGCGCGACTCACTGGAGGCAGAGATTCATCACGAGTTCGACACCGGTTCCGTGGCGGCGAAGGTCTGGGAGTCGGCGGGCGGTTTCGCCCCGACGGTGGGCATCCTCGGCGCCGTGCTGGGGCTGATTCACGTCATGGAAAACCTGTCCGATCCCTCGAAGCTGGGCGGCGGTATCGCCACCGCCTTCGTGGCCACGGTCTATGGCGTGGGCGCGGCCAACCTGCTGTTCTTGCCGGTGGCCAACAAGCTGAAACGGAAGCTGGCGCTGGAACGCGACCGCAAGACCTTGATCGCGGAGGGCGTGCTGTCCATCCAGGCCGGTCTCAATCCGCGCGTGCTGGAAGAGAAGCTCGCCTCCTACGCCGGTCACCACGGGCCGAAGGCCGACGAGAAACACTGACGTCGCCGCGCTCGCGCCGCCCAGCCCCCATCCCCACACGCACATGGCCAAACGCCAACACCACGAAGAGCACGAGAATCACGAGCGGTGGTTGGTGTCGTACGCCGACTTCATCACCCTGCTGTTCGCGTTCTTCGTGGTGCTCTACGCCACCAGCCGCGTCGATCAGAAGAAGCTGGTACAAGTGGTTACGTCCATCAAGTTCGCCATGCACTTCAAGGGCACGGGCGGCATCGAGTACCGCAATCGGTTCGAAGGCCCCCCGACCGAGGGTGGCCGGTGCAAGTCCAACCCCACCGGCACCGAGCAGCGGCCCCGCACCCGCAAGGAAGAGCAGGCGGAGCAGCTCCGGCGCAAAATCGAGCGCCGGCTCCGCCGTTTCCTGCAATCCCGTCCCGAGACTCACGTCCAGATCGAGAGCGATCACGATCACCTGGCCGTTCGCCTGTCCGCGTCACACTTCTTCGACGCCAATCAGGCGGCCATTCGTCCGGAAATGATTCCGGTGCTGGACGTGATCGGCGCCGAGATGGGCGCACTGGGCATGCCCATCCGCATCGAGGGACACACCGACGAGAGTACCGTCAGCAGCAAGCGCTATCGCGACAACTGGGACCTGTCATCGTCACGCGCCGCGGCGGTAGCCAGCTTCTTGCAGCACGCCCACGGCATCGATGGCAAGATGCTGAGCGCAGCCGGCTTCGGATCCACCCGCCCGCTCGGCAACAACAGCACCCCCGCCGGCCGTGAAGCCAATCGGCGCGTGGAGCTGGCGATCGAGTTCGAACCTGCCGACTAGCTGGACGCCCGCGCTGTAATGCGAGTACCGGAACTCGTTCTCGAACCCTCCATCCATCTACACGGTTCGCGACCCAGGCAACGTAGGTTCATGTAGGAGCATAGATTGCACGTAGCGATATTCCTAACGGCGTTTGCAGGAGGTTGGCCCGATAGCCGTTTCTCGTGCATTATCTTACCAAGGTCGCGACGCCGGAGGGTGAAAGTACATGTCGCGGCGGTAAGGACTGGTTTAGGCGCCGCAGCAACACTCTTCTCAGTGTAGCGACATCCCATAGATAGATGAGTGCCCCTCATTCACACACGTAAAATCATCGGCCATGGCCTGGAATGGAAATTCTAGGATGGATTCCGCTTTGATAGTTTATTCTCTCTCCGTTCCCCAAAACTTCGTAGGAGCTGAACGCCATGAATGCACGGACCCTTCCTGTTAGTGCCCTCTCTCTGGCGGTTCTCCTTTCGGCCTGTGCGCCGGCCCCCACGCCCGGCGCAGCGGGAAGCGGCGGCCGTGTGGCGACGACCGGGGGCAGCGTCGGAACCGGTAGCGGCGGCTCGGTCAGCACCGGCGGCACCTCCTCGTCGGACTCCGGCGGCTCGGTCGGCACTGGGAGTGGAGGCGCCGATGAGGGCAGCGGTGGCTCGTCGACGACCGCGACCGGCGGCGGCCCGGTCGGCACCGGCACCGGCGGCGCGGCCTCTGGCTCCGGGGGTTCTCCTGCGGCCGGCGGCGCGCCGGTCATCGGGGCGTTCTCCCGGCCGAAGGGCAAAGCGCCCAGCCAGGCCTACCCCGCGAGCATGATCAACCTTCCCCGGGCCGAATGGGCCAAGGGCCTGGTCTCCCCGACCATGAATGACCGCCACAACATGAACCAGCCCGGGTTCGTGAATGGTTATCTGCGGCTGAACGGGGACGAAGACATCTGGACCTACGACATCTCCGACCCCGCCCATCCCAAGCAGCTCTCCTATATTGTGGCTCCGGATCGCGATCCCAAGGGCGGCCCCAAGCGGGAAGGCGAGTCCGAGTCACAGCAGATCACTTACGGCAAGTACGGTGACAGCCTGTACTATGCCGGCACCGCCGGCAAAGGCGTTCACATCTGGAACATCACCGACGCGGCCAAGCCCGTCCATGTGAAAACCGTGGAACTGCCTGGCGTTGCCTACGGCGACTTCACCGAGGCGGTGTGGGGCGTTTCCTGGCAGGGCAATTACATCTACGTAGGCGCGACCAACACCGGCCTCGCCATCCTCGACGCCCACGATCCCAACAACGTTACCCTGATCAAGCGCATACCCAACTCGCAGTTCGGTGGCGTCAATGCTGGACCGGTGTACGCAATCGGCAACATCCTGGTGCTCACCACGCCGAAGGAAAATGGCGGCATCGCCACCATGGACATCAGCGATCCGCTCAATCCGATCACACTGGCTACCCTGAGCACGGGCAAGGGTTACATCGGTGGGTTCTACCGGCACTACGCCTTCTTGCAGTCGCCCCTCCGCGCCTGGGACGTGTTGACCGATCCGGCCAAGATCGGAACCGCCAACACCCCGGTCGCCCAGCTTGACACGGCCGCCAGCGAGTACCTTGGCTTCGGTGATGACAATGTGTTCCTGGGCCACCTGCGACCCAATCCGGGAGCTTCCAAGATTGACATGTCCGATATGAAGAAGATGTCCATCGTCAACAGGATCTGGGGTCGGGTGAACGTTGGCGGAATCGACGACCAGTTCATGATTCCGATCGGGAACCTCCTGGTCCTCTGCGACGATCAGGCGCCCTACTCTGGTGGTGTGATTGCAGTACATGCGGCGGATCCGGACAAGAAGCCGCCGGTGGTCGACACCATCATCCCCAGGGACAAGTCCACGGGGCAGAATGTGAAGTCGCGCATCGGGATCTCGTTCTCCGACCACATCGAGCTGGCGACCGTGAATCAGGCCAGTCTGATCGTGCGCCCCATGGGTGGCCAGCCCATCGCCGGAAAATGGGGTCTGAACTACACCGTCGTCCACTTCTCGCCTGACGAGCCCCTCCAGCCCAAGACGACCTACGAGGTCATCTTGCCCGCCGGAGGAATGACCGACCTGGTCGGCAATCCAATCGCTCAGGAGTTCAAGTCGACGTTCACGACCGAGTGATGTGCTGTGAACGTTTGGCGGGCCCTCTTCCTGAAATAGCCTGCTAACGTCCGGAGGCGAGAGCTATGCAGAAACGCTGGTATTTTGTGGGCGTTGTGGCTGTCGCCATCGGTTGGTCGGCGCCGGCCGCGGCGCTGACCGTCGCGTTCCCCAAGCCTGCGCCGTCTTTGGTTGGTGAGGCCGTCGAGTTTCGAGCCGTGGTGTCCGGCGCGGTCGGCGCCGTCACATACTCGTACACATTCGTAACCGGCGCAGAGGATGACTACGAACCTGACCTTCCCTCGAAATCACACACCTATACTCGTCCCGGCCACTACTCGGTCACCATCAACGTCAAGGAAGACGGGATCGTTCGGGGGGGCGACACGTTCACCCACACGGTCCACTATCCGACGTTGCCACGTCGCGCCAATGTGTCGACCGACATCGTCTACGATCAGCCGCGGAATCGGATTTACAATGTCAACCGGGACAACGACTCCATAACCGCGGTCGACCCGATGACCCTGAAGAAGGTCGGCGAGCTGGCGGTGTATCACGATCCGGAGGCGCTGGCTCTGGCTCCCGACAACAAGCTCTGGGTCCTGCACCGCGACGATTACGCGATCGCTGTCGTCGATCCGGACAAGATGGTGGTAGAGCGGGGCTTCCGCCTTCCCTACGCGTCGCAGCCGATTGGCCTTGCCGTGAGTCCGACCGGTGACGCCGCCTACGTCACGCTGATGGCGGTCGGCAAGTTGCTCAAGCTGAATCCCACCACCGGGATGGTGCTGGCCGAGCTGGATGTCGGCCCCCGACCGCGGGGGGTGACGGTGTCGCAGGACGGCAAGGACGTGTACGTGACCAGGTTCATCTCGTCCGATGCTGGGGGCGAGGTCGTGCAAGTGGACGCGGCTTCGATGAAGCTCGTCAAGCGCATCAACTTGGCGCCCGACACCACCACCATGGATACCGATCAAAAGGGGCGCGGCTTGCCCAACTATCTCTTCTCGGTCGGCCTCTCCCCCGACGGCAAGCAGGCATGGGTCACCGGCAAGAAGGACAACATCTTTCGCGGCACGTTGCGCGACATGCAGCCGCTCAGCCAGGACAATACCGTGCGGCCGATGCTCGGGGTCATCGACCTGGCCACCGGGCAGGAGAATCTGACCCCTCTGAGCGATGCCACGCTGGCTGGCAAGGTTTATATGTCCGGTCGGATCGACCTCGACGACCGCAACCTGCCGGGGCACGTCGAGTTCAGTCCCATGGGGGACTTAGCCTTCGTCAGCGTCATCGGTTCAAACCTGGTCGAGGTGCGCGACGCCTATACTGGAGTCCTCTACACCGCGATGAAGGAGGCTGGTCTGGCACCGCGCGGTTTAGTGTTGGGCCCCAAGAATCGGCTGTTCGTCAACGGGTCACTCACCCGCAAGCTGATGGTCTACGACGTCGCCGCCATCCTTGACTCATCGGATGGGATCAGCAAGCCGTTGGGTGAGGGGATCTCCACCGTCGAAAAAGAAAAACTCCTTCCGGAAGTGCTGCTCGGCAAACAGCTCTTCTTCAACTCGGCGGATGGCCGGATGACCAAGGAAGGGTACCTGAGCTGTGCCAGTTGCCACTTTGACGGCGACGGGGACGGTCGGGTGTGGGACTTCACCAGCCGAGGCGAGGGCCTCCGCAACACCACCGCCTTGATGGGGCGGCGCGGAATGGGGCAGGGCAACGTACTGTGGAGCGGCGACTTCGACGAGATCCAGGACTTCGAGGAGCAGATACGAAACCTGTTCGTGGGATCCGGTTTGATGAGCGACGACGATTTCGCCAAGGGTACGCGCAAGGATCCGCTCGGTGACAAGAAGGCGGGCGTCAGCAAGGACCTGGACGCGCTGGCCGCTTTTGTGAACACCTTCGACCACGTCAGCCCCAGCCCCTTTCGCAACCCCGACGGCAGCATGACCGCGGACGCCATTGCCGGGAAGGCCGTGTTTGCCAAGCTGGGGTGCGGTTTTTGTCATGGCGGCAGCGACTTCACCGACAGCGTCCGGGGACAGCTCCACGATGTCGGCACCCTCAACCCCGGCTCTGGCAAGCGCGGGGGTGGTTCGCTGACCGGGATCGACACCCCGACGCTTCTCGGTGTCTGGGAGACCGCTCCTTATCTTCACGATGGTTCCGCCGCCACCTTGCGTGATGTCCTGACCGCCACGAATTCCAAGGACCTGCATGGATTCGTCAGCTCCCTCACGCCGCAGGAGATCGACCAGCTTGTTGCGTACATGTTGCAACTGGACAGTGAGATGCCCATCAGACCGCTGCCCTTCGAACCTGCGGCGGCGACTCCCGACGGCGGTGTTCAGGAGCCGACCGGGCCGGACGCGGGGAGCCACGAAAACCTGGTGCCGGTGAACGGAACCATGGGCAGCTGTGCCTGTGACGTTCCAGCGTCGGAGATGCAGTCCGGTGCCGCGTTGGGTGTGCTGTCCTTGCTGGCGGCATTGATGGGATGGGCGCACCGGCGACGGAGGATACCGGCGAGGATACCGGGATCGAACGCAGCGTCCGCCGCACCGGGTGCGCGGGGCCGAGGATGGTGGCTCGCCGCCGCGGTGGCCGGGTTGGTAACCGGAGAAGGGGGGTGCCTCCCCAGTAGCGGCAACTCCGTCGACTGGTCGAAGCTCCCCCCGGTGGTGTCGCCCGATCCGGAGCTGGCCCAACTTGGTACCCGCCAGGACAAGTACGCCGCACTTTGCGCGACGACGCGCGGCGACAACTTCTTCAAGGCAATGTGCGCCAGTGGCCAGCGCCCCGACCTTCCCGATATGGAGGCCCTGCTGAAGCTGGTGGGTCTCGACCAGAACCGGGCCTTCGCGCTCACCGGTAACTCCACCTCGCTGGTTTCGATGAGCGTTTCGGCGCTGAACCCTCGCATCATCATTTTCCCGCGTGTCGACGAGAACCTGCAGAATCCGCCCAGCCTCACCGCGGTGGGGTTTGTGCGCGGCGAACAGTTCGTGGAAGTGGTGAGCCGGGACGACAGCAGCGACGATTTTAATTTCTACGTGGTCAGCTTCGAGCAGGACTGTAGCTACAACGGCACCTGCGGGTTGGCCGACCTGCTGACCGAGGATATCGAACACAACTGGACGGCCTACAGCGTCTACGACCAGCACGATCTGGAGAAGACGTCGTTCGACTGTCAGTCCTGTCACCAGCCGAATGGATTCGGCACCAAACGTATCTTGCGCATGCAGGAACTCAGCAGCCCCTGGCTGCACTGGTTTCCGCAGCGTTTTGTGCAACGGACCGACTCCGACCGCATCCTCCTGGCCCAGTTCACTCAGACGCACGGCGGGGACAAGCAATATGGTGGCGTGCCCATCAGCGTGATCGCCAATGCCCTCGGCGAGGGGAGCGGCGCGCAACTGGAGGCGTTGATCCGCGCCTCGGGGTTTGGCAACCAGCCCAACCCTTTCGACGGCACCATCGCCGCGGAGGCCGCCAGTGGCTCCACCAGCGCCACCTGGCAGGCGCGCTTCGACGTCACTCTCAGGGGAGACGCCATCGCTGTTCCCTACCCACGCCCCGATGTCTCCGACGAGGCAAAACGGGTGGCGGCATCCAAGTCATACCAGGACGTTGTGGGGGGCGCGGCGTCGCGCGATGCCCTGATGGACATCCGGCAAATCTTTTCGCAGGACGCCGCTGAGAAGCTGGGATTTGTGCCCAAGCCCGGGGCGGACGGCCGTACGGTGCTTTTGCAGATGTGCTCTCGGTGTCACGACGGTCGCTCGAACCCCGACCTTCCGCGCAGCGCGTTTAACATCAAGAAGCTGGACCAGATGCCGCGGATGGAAAAGGACCTGGCCATCGCCCGCCTCAAAGCACCGCGCGATACCAGGATGCCGCCCTGGCGGGTGGGGACCATGACCCCGGACAGCATCCAGGCCGCGACCCTCGAACTGCAGAAATGAGCTGAGGGGCCAGAGCGGCTTCGCCGCTCGCGCGATGGCTCGCCGTCGAAATGGGTGAAGCCGCTGCGTGTCCTGCCGAGGCTGTTTGTTCGCGCCGGTGGTGGAAGCGGGAGAGGATAACGATGGGCAAAGGGGAGGGGCGAACGGCTGATCGCAGCGCCGTCCCCTCACCCGCCGACCTGCGGCCGCAGGGACTTGAATCTTGCTCTCCCCACTTTCGTGGGGCGAGGTGAAGGTCCTCGCGGCAACGCGAACGCCGCGTTCCGGTCGCGCGTCGGGTTCTCCCCACTTTCGTCGGGCGAGGTGGAGGTCCTCGCGGCGACGCGAGCGCCGCGTTCCGGTCGCGCGCCCGTTACTTTGGTAAGAGGTCCTTGATTCCTGCGTACCAGATGCCGGCCATGTACGCGTAGCCCTGGTCGTTGGGATGGACGGTGGCGGTGCCGAGGCCGCTCAAGGGCATCTTGCTCATATCCACCCCTATGATGTGCTGGCCTTTTGCGGCGTGCGCCTGGATCATCCCCGGGATCTTGCTGTTGAACTGCATCTGTGCCGCGTTGGCTGCGTCCACCTGGGCCTTGGTGTGCCCGTTGTTGCTGGTTCCCACTGGCGTGATCTGCGCGAGTACAATCAGGGCGCTCGGCGCATTCTTCGCGATCTTCTCGACCAGCGCGTCCAGGCGCGTCGACATGGTCTCTCGGTCCTTGGTGAAGACCTCATTGGCTCCAATGTGCAGCAGGATGATGTGAGGATCGCCGTTGAGCGCGGGGGTGGGTATCAGCGTGGAGATTCCGCCGTAGCC
>JBDSME010000641.1:0-4330 GCA_039916065.1 Polyangia bacterium | reverse complement strand
TCCCGCACGGTCGCCATCGCGGTCAAGTTAGACGCGGTCATCGACCTCAAGTTGATCAACAAGAAGATCCCGGTCCCTCTCAATCCCCGCGTCGAGACCAGCGCCGCCCGCGTGGCCTACTGACGTCAGCGCAGGCGCGGCAACGCCCGGCAGCGAAAGCCGTCGACCAGGGGCCGCCTGTTCAGGCGAGGAGCTGCGGCAGGACGCCTGCGTAACCGGTGCCGAAAGTGTCTCCCGTGGGCATTCCCAGGGCATTTCCCAGCGTAGCGAGCAACATGTTGTTGGCTACACCGGAGTCCTTGCTCCAGTAGGTTCCGGTCTTGCCCGCCCAGGTGCCCAGCTTGACCACCCGTCCGGTCTTGAAGTAGCCGCCGGCGCTGCCGATCAGCAAGAATGGCAGGCGACCCACGTAGTGGGCGGCCCCCTCGCTCATGTCCGTGGTCACGCCGATGACGCTGTTGTCGAGCACGGTTGCGCCAGCTTCCGCGGTCGCATCCAATGCCTTGGCCAGATACGCCACCTGGGTGTAGTACCAGTTGTCGATCTTGGTCTTGGATGCATAGCCCGCGGCGCCTTGGTGGGCGAGGTTATGGTAGTCGCCGGGCACGTTGAGAAAGGGAAATGACCCCGGGCTACTGCCCCCGTCGGCGCCCCACACCATGGAGACGGCCCGGGTCAGGTCGCAGCGGAGAGCCACGGCGGTCAGGTCCAGGAAAGACTTCATGGTGGCCTGAAAATCCGTGGCGCTGGCCGGCGCCGTGGCAGCCATGCAAGTTACGGATGCCGTCGGCGTGACCGCCGAGAGTTGGAGCTCGAGCTGTCGGATCGACTCGATGTGCGCAGCGACCTTGGCCCGATCCGCCGTGCCAATTCGCCCGCTGAAATTTTGCAGATCCTTTTGGACGTAGTCGAGCAGGCTCTTCTGACGCAGCTGCGTCGACGACGCCTGCGCCGGGGGTGGCGGATTGGTGCTCTTGTTGAAGAACTGGGTGAACAGACGAGAGGGACTGGTCTCCGCCGTGTTGGCAGTGCCGTCGGCGCGGTGGCTGGTGACGCCGGTGTATTGCCCCGCTCCAATGAGCGACAGGCTCATGACCGGAATGGGAAGGTTCACCGTCTTGGCCACGAAGTTGGAATAGGCCTGCTCGATCGACGGTCCGGTCGCCGTCGCGAACTGCCCGCTCACGTTCTTGTAGGTGCCTGTCCACAGCGAGGGATAAGAGAAGTGCCCGTCGTAACTGTGTCCGCTGTCGAGCATCACCTTGACGTCGACCCCCGCGGCCAGGAGCACCTTGGCGGCGAGTGGTGCCAGCGGCTTCAGCACCTCGCTGGACGAAGGATCGGTGTCGGAGGTTGGCCAGAACGAAGTAGAGGGCATGCCGTTGGTCCATGTAACGGTGACCACGCGCTTCGGGGCCCCGGTCGCCGTGGTGGCCCCCAGCGCGCGCTCGGCGTCGATCAAGGGCAGAAACGCCGCACTCACGCCCATGCTCTTGAGCATAGCTCGACGCGAAAAGCGAAGCGCTGTCTTGGATGTCCGGATGCCGATCATTGCACTACCTCTCCCTGCGCCAGCGCGCGATATCGGAATGTTCGCGAGGTGGCGATGCCCACCAGCAGCTCGCGGATGTCGCGAGCCGCCGCTTTGAACGTCTTCGTCGCGGTATCGACGGAGGCCTGGTCGTCATTGGTGTCGAGCCGCCTCAGGGCGTATCGGAACCACTGCCGGCTAAAGCAAGACTGCGCCTCATCACTTCCCGCGAGAGTCATCACCAGTCCCCGGGCGTCCGCGACCGTCTGGGACTTCCCATCCAAGGTCAAGGTGACCTGGGAGTTCACCGGCAGGGCGTTGTCCGTCTTTCGGTACTGTCCGATCCCGTCGTAGTTTTCGAAGGCGAAGCCCAAGGGATCGATCAGGGTGTGACAAGCCGTGGCGCAGGGGTTGGTGGAGTGTTGCTCGAACCGCTGCCGCGTGGTGAGGCCTGGCGTCACGGGCTGCGGATCGGGAATCACCGCCGGCGGCGGAGGCAGGGTGCGACAAAGAAGCTTCTTCAGGATGACTGCTCCGCGACGGGGAGGGAGCGAGCCGTCGCTGGCCCCTGTCAACGACATGAAAGCCGCTGTCGTCAGCAATCCCGCGCGCTGCGCCGAATTGAGTGCGACCGGTTGAAGCGTGGCGCCACTGATGCCAGGAAGGCCATAGACACTGGCCAGGGCCGCGTTCGCGAATGAGCTCGTGCCGGTCATCACTTCATCGAAGCGCCCGGTCCCGGTCGTCATGATCGCGCTCACGAAGCTCTGCACCTCGCCGGCCATCGCCGCGGCCAGCGGGTCGCCGTACGACGGGTACAGGACCTTGTCTTTGGGTTTCGAAGCGAGCGTATCGATGTCGAGCCAGTCCACGAAGAAGTCGGCGAACATCCCGCTCGCCTTGGCATCCTTCAGCATGCGCCGCGCCTGGGTTTCCAGGGACGGCGCGTCGCCGAGGGTCCCCGCCGCCGCCGCGTCGAAAAGCGCCTGGTCCGGCATCGAACCCCACAGAAAATAGGATAGCCGGTTGGCCAGCTCGTAGCCTCCCATCTTGACGACCGTGCTGCCGGCAGGTGACAGCGGGTCGACGCTCGCCTTCCCGGGCTCGATCTCCCAGTGGTAGAGGAATTCGGGCGACTGAACAATCGCCTCGATCAGGAACCCGATCGCATCAGCGAAGCCGAGACCGAGTCCGGTGGGCGCCGCTGCCCTGGCCAAGGTGTAGAGCGGCATCAGCCCCGCCTTGTCGGCGGCGGTGAGAGGTCGACGGTACATTCTAAGAGCGAGACTGGAGAAGAAGGTGTTCAGACAGACGGTGTCGTTGGCGGAAGTGCTGGTGACCGAGGTCGAGCAAGGCAACAGCGTTCCCAGGTGGGTTACGGCGCGGGTCGCCAGCGCGTGTGCGGAATCGCGGAAGAGAGACGCGTCGAGCGTCGCGACGTCTCCGCCGGTGTGGAACGAGAAGCTCGACGAGGGATCCTCGGTGTCGCTCGGCAGTGCCTCTGCCGACATTCCGGTGTCCGCCAGGAGATCACGAACGGTGTTGAGGTATTCGCGCGTGCTGAGCAGTCGCAAAGGACGCAACCCCGCCGAGGTCGGGTTGCCGGGCACCATCGACGGCCCCTCCGTTCCACCTGTCCCGCCACCTGTCCCGTTCGGGGTCGACGCGCCCGAGCCCCCCGCGGGGCCGGACGCCGAACCGGTTCCAGGCACCGTTGAAGCCCCGGAACCGCCGCCACCGAGGCCGGGATTGGCGGCCCCCGAGGCGCCGGTACCCTGGCCCCTTCCGCCGGAATCCGAGCCGCTCTCCGCACCGATCTGGCCGGTACAACCGACCGCCAAGCTGAGGGTCGCGACCGCCAGGCATCTACTCACGTGAAGCCAAGTCATCTGGGTGGTTTCTCCGGAAATAGATTGAGCGTTTGTCAAGGGGTACTGCGTCTTCGCCACCTGTATTTCCACGAACTGCGCTCCCCTTCCGCGCGTCCGTCCTGGTGGACCGAGGCTCATCGGAACCTGGATGCAGGTGCTAAACCCCCGAGGTGTGGGTGAGGTAGCGCGGCATCAGAGATGCCCTCCGAACCGTGGGTGCGACGCGACGCGCCTTTTTTCTCTCACGACGAGCGGGCGGGACAGATCCGCCGCTGGTGCGGTGGCGAGCGTTGCGCCGGCGGGCCCGGCGCGCAAGCTGGCGCCGATCGTACTGGTGGCGTGCGGTGACGAAACGCGAGGCCGCTAAAGACCGGGCGGCTGGTGGCGGACCAGGCGCCGCCTTGCTAATTCAGCGTCGCCCGAGCGTCGGGGCTGACGCCGCGACCCGGATTGCACGCCGACGATGGACCTTCCGTGGGCGGGTGATTCCGGATGGTCAATGCCCGAACTCACGCGCGCGCGCCGACGATGAAGGCGGCGCCGTCCATGAAGACGCCGCGCGTGCTCGCGAAAGGCGCGAGCGCCTCGCGGAGCGCGGCCTCGAGCGCCGGCTTGAGCGCCTCCGGCGCATCGGTCATCGCGCGCGCCGCCGGACCGATCTGAAGCGAGTACTCGACCGCTTCATCGAGGGTGGTGGCGGCGCCGAGGTGCAGCGGCATTTCGATGGGTTCGAGCGAGACGTCCTTCCACCCAGCATCGCCGAGGATCGCGCGCACGCGCGAGGGATCGGACATGAAGAATGGACCCGGCCGGCCGTCACGCAGCATGTCGGGCATCGCCGACTCCGGCAGCAGGCGCATCACAGCCTCGAGCGGGCGGGCAGCCCAGGGGTTCTTCGCGAGGTCCTGCCAGCAGACGAACGAGAGCC
>JBDSME010000640.1:0-3171 GCA_039916065.1 Polyangia bacterium | reverse complement strand
CCGGAGCAGCGAGGAGATCACGCTGGCCGAATCCCGGGCGTGTCGAGCCGCGAGCTCATCAACCGCGTCCGCCTTGACCCAACGATCGCGAGTCAACCCGATCAGCTCCACCAGCTCCGCCTGAGAGAGGGCTGATAGGCTGTTGGATGACGTTGTCCACTCTGGGGGTTGCGGCGGATCTACTATAGCTTGCGGGCAATTCGGCACATCCTGGGCCTGAGCTTCCGCCCCCGCCCCTGACGGAACCTGTGATGGGTTCGCCGCCGCGGAGAGCCGGCCTGGCCATTGGTCGGCCGCGCCGGACTCTCCATCGCTACCTACCTCGTCACTGCCGCGCGCCGCCCCGACCAAGCCGGCTTGAGGGCGGCCACCCCACACCCGCAGCGCCCCCCACGCCACCAGACAGACACTGGACAGACACAGTACCAACAGCAGCACCGCCGGGTGGCTCCTTGACGCTGCTGCCGCTGCAGTGACCTTCCCACTCAAGGAAGGGCCGCTCCCCGATGCAATTGGTTAATACCTCGCCACAGTGGTTTCGGTCGGTTGCGGAGGAACCGTTGAGGAACCGACGTGCGCCATATTGAAGCTGCTTGTCCTCGCCCCGCGCAGCGGGGAGAGGATAAAGGTGCGGGGTACACGCCCAATCGCAGCGCCGGCCCCTCACCCGCCGTCCTACGGCCGGCGACCTCTCCCCACTTCGTGGGGCGAGGTGAGGAGTTCCTGAGCAAATCAATCAATCGAAATCACTGTGACGATATTCTAGTACCCTCCCAGCAGCGCCTTGGCGATCTTGAAGAAGATGTCCGTGTTCTTCTGGATGCCACCGAACTGCCGGTGAACGTTGCGGTTGAGGGAGTACGCGGAGACCGGGATATCGGACGCGGTGTGAACCGCTTGGGTGTGCCCCACTGCCTGCCCGCGCAAGAACATCCCCGCACTCTTGTCGTTCTGGCGGTCGGCTGGCTCAACGCCGTAGCCCTTTCCAGACAGCTCACTCCTGATGTCCGCGGACAGCAGGCTGTCGATGATGGGGCTTGGCTTTTGCAGCCAGGTCTCGTATCGGTCGCCACTGGCGCCGAACCCGACCAACAGTTTCCCATCGACATCCATTGTTTCGGGGTATCCGTCGCCGAGGATATTGTACTGGGGAAACCCGGCGGCGTCGTAGGTCCCGACGGCCTTCTGGCGGGCCGGCTGGATGGCGGGATCAAGATTCCCGCCGTCGGACGGCAACGCGCGCAGCGCCGACATGCCACCCGCCAGAGCCCCGATCAGAGAGAACCCTGAGCACTCGTGGTCGGACAGCACAAGCACCAGAGTTTCGCCGTCATCTTCCGCGAAGCGACGTGCCACCGCCACCGCGTGGTCGAACTCGATGGTGTCGTCGATGGCGCGGTCGGCGTCCATGGCATGCGACTGCTTGTCGATGTGCGCCCCCTCGACCATCAGAACGAAGCCGTTCCGGCGGTGGCGCTTGAGCACACTCAGAGCGGCGTCTGTCATCTCCTCCAGCAGCGGCTGGTCCGGCGCGTGGTAGTCGTCAACCACGAAGGTGCTCGCGCCGGGCAGCGGGGTTGCTCTGCGCTTGGCCACCTTGTCGAGAGCCACGTTCATATTGCCGTACCCGAAGAGTCCCAACAACCTGTCGGGCGCGGCGCGACCTTGAGATGCGCGCACGGCGCTCAGTTGCGTGGCGTCCTCGACATAGCGGAAGCCGGCGCTCTGAAAATCGGCCAGCAGGTTCCGAGCTGGGTCGGCGGCGCCCACGGCTCCCGCCGGCAGGTTCCACCCCGCGACCAGGTCGGCGGGCAGGGCCGGGTAGTCGGTCGCGGCCGTGCGGCTGGAGCCGAACTGTCCGGCGGGCAGGAACCAGCGGCGCCCGCCGCCCATCAACACCTTCAGCCCGGTGCCGAACCCGCCTCGATTCTGCGCGTCTGCCTCGTCGAGGTACTGGTCCACGATGCCGGTGCCGTTGCCACGTGCCAGGGTATGAACCGCATTGGCGGCGGGCGTGGCGTCCTCGACGTCGGCGGTCGAGACCAGGCCCAAGGCCTTTCCCTGGGTGCGGTGGAAGTACTCGGACAGGTATTCCACTCGCGGCGCAAAGAAGGCATTGGTGACGTTGGCGGGGTACACGCCTTCCTGGCCGTTGGCGTTGTGGTTGCCCGACACGTACCCGGACATCCCGGGTGCCGAATCGGTGACGATGCTGTTCAGGGAATGGGTGGTGACAAATCCCACCGACGGAAAAGTATCCATGGCGAGGAAGCCCTTGGGCTCGCCGCCGCTCACCCCGTACTTGACGATACGGGCAGCCGTGCGATGCGCCACGCCCATCCCATCGCCCAGCATGATGATGACGTTCTTGACGGGCCGGCGGCCTCCCCAGGGATCGACGACGCTGTAGTGCCGGGTCACCGTCACGCTGCCGGTGGTGTCCGTGAACGTGGCAGAGACAAGGTGATCACCCTCGCGGCTGTCGGTGAACCCTCTGACGTTGAACCCACCGAAACCCGCCGCTGAGATTCCATCGGTCTCCAGGGAGTTCTGCGTCCCCGAGGTGAACGAGATGGGTCTTCCGTCGATGGACAGCGTGGCCGAGAAGGGGCCCGCCCCCTTTCCCTCCACGCGCAGATCGAAACGTTGGCCCTTCAGAAAGCGCCCGCCTTCCGCTGGGCTGACGCTGACGGTGGTGGGGGCAGCGAGGGCAGCACCACCGCCGAAGTTACCCGCTCCGGCGATGGCGGCCCCGAATGCGCCTGTGGTGAGGATCTTCTTGATGGTCGAGCTCATTGCTTGATTGCCTCCGGTGGTTTGCCCGGGGAATTGACTCCCCTGGCCGGCTCATGGACGAACGTTTGCGAATCAAGTGTCAGGCGAAATGACGATGTCCTGCCGTCGGGCTCGGACTGGTTGCCCAGGGCGAACATCCCTGTCACCTCCAGCGGGCCGGCGACGAAGGGGATCTGCCTGTCGCGCGCGGCCGGGACGGTGACCCGCACGGCCTCCGGTGGAAGATCCGCGGTGCCGCCACCCGCCTCGTCGCAGACCAGCGGCTTCGGGGTCAGGTAGAAGGCGCCTCCGCTCGGCAGGTCCATGTGCGCCATGAAGCCGATCAGACGGACCCGCTTTCCCGCCGCCGCGAGAACGCGCGGCGTGGGAATCAGA
>JBDSME010000639.1:0-2888 GCA_039916065.1 Polyangia bacterium | reverse complement strand
GACAGCTTCGACCGCCTGTCGGCGATCTGCGCGTCACCTACCGTGAAGGCGGTGGTGCTGGGACCAGGGATTCCCCGCGGCCCGCGCATGCGACGCACGGTACATCGTCTGGTGCGCGAGCTTGTATTGCCCTTGGTGGTGGACGCGGACGGGTTGAATCTGCTGGGCGACCAGGCCGCGGCGCTGCTGGCCAGCGCGCGGGGACCCCGGGTGGTTACCCCGCATCCAGGAGAAATGGCACGGCTGACTGGTCTGTCCACCGCCCAGGTGCAAGCGGATCGGCTGGGCACGGCGCGGCGGTTCGCTGCCGCCAGCCGGGCCGTGGTGGTGCTGAAAGGGGCGCGTACCCTGGTGGTGGCTCCCGATGGGACGGCGTTCGTGAACCCGGCGGTGGAACCGGCGCTGGCGACGGCGGGCAGCGGTGATGTGCTGACGGGCGTGGTGGGCGCGTTGCTGTCCCAGGGGATGGAACCGGTGGAGGCCGCGCGCGCCGCGGTCTTTCTCCACGGCCGCGCCGGGGCGCGCGCCGCGGCCACCTACGGGCCCACGGGCGTGGTGGCCGGCGACCTGCCCGAAGCTGTCGCCGAGGTGAGAGCGAGCTGGTCCGCGGCGGCCGTCGACAGCCGGTAGGGACCGGGCGGCAGATCGGTGAAGGTGGCCTCGCCGCTCTCGTCGGTCAGGCCCCACACCGCCTGAACTCCGGCCGTGATGCGCACCCAGCGCCCCGCGATGGGAGCGCCGCCGGGCGCTAACATCCGGACCCGCAGCCGCACCCACCCCCGGTCGGAAGCGAGGAGGGACAAGGGAGGGGCGGATGCGGCGCTGCTTGCCACTGTCGCGTTTCGGCGAACCGCCGCCTCTTTGTCTTCCTGGGCCCGGGCCAGGGCGCGCCCCACCGCGGGCTCGGTGCGCCGCATCTGGGCCGCCCAGGCGGCTGCGGCGCGGACCCCCGGGTCGAGATCGGCGGACAGCAAGTTCGCCAGCAACTCGTCGGCGGCCCTGGACGCCGCGTGAGCCAGAGCCGAGCACAGCCGCGCCCGCACCGGAGACTGCAGTGTCACCACCAGGGCCAGCAGTTCCCGCAACGTCGATACATCGAGCTGGAATGAGGAGAGCACCTCCGCGGCGGCGCGCCCCGCGGCGCCACCCACGGACAGGGTATCAACGAGCATTGATTCCACGGCGGCCGGCAGAGTAATGGACGGGCCGCCAACAGCGGGCAGTGCCCGCAGCGCGGCCAGCCGGACCGTCGCATCCTGGTCGCGCAACCGCGCGACCCAGAGCTGCTGCGGCATCTGGGCGCGCACGGCTCCCTCCAGATTGAGGGCGGCTGCGCGGACGCGTGGGTCCGGGTCCTGCGCGCTGGCGCCCACCACGGTACCAGCCCGCGCGTCGCCGATCTCGGTCAGTGCGTTCAGGCATGCTTCGCGTACCCCAGGAGACGTCGCGTAGCGCGGGGACGCCAGGGCACCGACGAGCGTCGGAACGGTGCTGGGGTCGCGCAAGGCCATCAGCGCGACGGCGGCGCTGATGGCCACCCCGTTGGTGACTGCGTTGGTCACGGTCTGGCAGAGCGCGGACGTGGCGCCCCGATCCCCGATCCGGGCCAGGATGTCCGCCGCGGCAATGGCGCTGGTGGAGAACCCATCGCGCAGGACGGCCGCAACCGGTTTCACCGCGATCGCTCCGGCCTGAACGAGCGCCGCTGTCACCTCTTCCGTCGGGGCAGGACTGCGCAGCAGGTTGGCCAGAACCTTCACCGCCGGTTCGTTTCCGATCGCGCCCAGCGCGACCGCCGCTCGCCGCCCCGAGCGGTCCTCCGGCCTTTGCGTGGCCATCGTCCCCAGCGCGGGCACGGCGGGTGGCCAGCGCAGTCGTCCCAGGGCATCGACGGCAGCCAGGCGAATGTCCTCGTTGGGGTCGTCGAGCTGTCGCAGCAGGGCAGGGCCGGCATCGAGGCGTGGATGTACCGCTCTGTAGTGGGCCAGCGCCTCGATCAATGCCAGCCGTTCGACGTGGTCAGCCGACTCCAGGCGGTCCAGGCGGTCTAATAGCGGCAACAGGCCCCGCGGGTCCGGTGTCAGCGCCAGCAGCGTGACCGCGGCCAACCGCACCTCTCGGTTGCCATCGGCCAGCGTCGCCGCGACGGGCGGTACGGAATCGCGAGAGGGATGCAAGGTCAGCAGCTCCAACGCGGCCAGGCGCATGGCGGCGTCGCCATCGCCCAGCGCTCGTTCGGCGGCGTGGCGGGCCGGCGCCGGCAGCGCAGCCGCCTCGCGCAAGATCATCAATGCCTCCAGTCGGGCCGGTGCCGCCTGGGTGCTCGCCTGTTCCGTGATTCGCGCCAGCGCTTGATCGTCCCCGGCGCGAACCAAGGCGCGTGCCGCCGCCAACCGCAACGACGAATCGGGGGCCGAAAGGAAGGGCTCAATCCGCCGCAAAGCCTCGGGCGTCCCCACCGTTCCCAGACGAATGACAGCAGCTACCCGCCGCCCTGGATCGCTCCCCCGAAGATCGTCCTCCCCCGTGACCGCCGCCGGTTGCGGCCAAACCGACGGCGCAGCGACCATCAGGGCCGCCTGACCAAGCAGCAGCGCGCTCAACACCCGCGTCTACGCCTTAGCTCGTGAGCGGACTATCGCCTTATCGGAAGCCGGCGGGGCGGTCTTTGGGGGTGGAGGGCGTGGCCAGTTTGAAGCCCAGGACATCTTCGTAAGCGAACACGAACCGTTCGTCCTTCGTGGTCTGCAAGGCCAAAAAACCGTCGCGCAGCTCGAGCTTGGTGACGCGACCGACGGCCATCACCTCCCCGGGCGATTGAATGAAGCAGGTCGCTTCGCGTTCCTCTCGGATGTTCACGGTGTGACCGCTCAGCTTGGCGCCTTCGG
>JBDSME010000638.1:0-4431 GCA_039916065.1 Polyangia bacterium | reverse complement strand
GCGCTCAGCGCCGCTTTCTCCACCAGCAGGTCGGCGCGACGTTCCACCGCCGTGGTGGCCGAGATCTCCTGATCGACGCACTCCAATGCCGCCAGCGTGCTGCCAGCGTCGAGCGCCAGCTCCCGCAAAGCACGCAGCACCAGCAGCGATGGCGCACCTGCGGAACGTTGCACCGCTGTGGTCAGCGACTCGTACGCGGCGTAAGAATCGCCCAGGCGATCCTCGCTGAGGCGCGCCGCCATGAACAGGTGCGCCTGCGCCACGGCGCCGTCGCGTCCTTCCGCATCCTCACCAGCGGCGCTCGCCGCATCCGCCCAGTCGAAGTCGTCCAGCGGCGTGCTTCCGCCAGTCGGGCGCACCACATCGACCGAGGGCGAAAATGACTCGCGCTTCACTTTTCCCGTCGGGCCCGCGGTGACACGCCCCACCCGGTCCCGCGCCGATGCAACGGGGTTCATGGTGGGCGTGGGGGTGGGGGTGCGCACGTGGGTTTCCGCGACGAGGGCGAAAGTGTAGCGTATTGCGAGGAGGAGGAGCGCAGCGGGGCCGCTGGATCGAGCGCGCAGCGTTGATGATATTTCGGCCGCGGTGCACTAGACTTGGCGGCCGCGAACGGCATGCCCCGAGTCATCGTCACAGGAACCGACCAGCAGCGGGATTACGAGCTGCGTCCGCTGAACACGATCGGCCGGCACCCTGACAACACCTTGCAAATCCTGGATCGCATCGTGTCCAAGGAGCACGCGCAGATCATCCGCCAGCCCGACGGACGTTTCCTGTTTCGGGATCTTGGCAGCCTGAACGGCTCATTCTTCCGCGGCGAGAGAGTGACCGACCGCCTGCTGGAGGAGGGAGACGAGATCACCCTGGGGTCCACCACCATCAGATACGTGGACCTGGACCCTTCCGACTCGATATTGCAGAAGGTGACCATCTCGCCGTCCGCCAACGAGACATTGATCCGCCAGCGCCTGAAAGCGCCACCCACCTCGCACGAGTTTCAGCCCGAAAGAGACATCTTTGACTCGGAGGTGCTGCGGCGCGATTACGAGAAGCTGCGCCTGGCGCACGAGCTCGGACGCTCCATCGGCCTTGAGGTGAACCTCGATGTGCTTCTCGAGAAGATCATCATGAAGGCCTTCGAGCTGATCCCGGCGGATCGGGGGGTGATCCTGCTGATGGAAGATGGTGTCCCCATGCCGCGTATCGCCAAGACCCGGCACGGCAAGAACGAACAGATCGTGCTCTCCACCTCCATCTTGAATGAAGTGGTGCAGAACAAAGCGGCGGTGCTCTCCTCGGACGCCACCATGGACAGCCGGTTCTCCAGCGCTCAGTCGGTGATCATGCAGGGCATCCGTTCCACCATGACGGTGCCGTTGCTCCATCATGACGTCCTGCTTGGGATCATGCACCTGGACTCCATGATCGCCACCAACGCCTTCGTGGAGAAGGACCTGCAGATTTTCGCCAGCATCGCCAGCCAGGCGGCGGTGTCCATTCACAACTCCAACCTGGCCCGCCAGATCGAGCAGGATGCGAAGACCCGGGCGCAGTTCCAGCGCCTGCTTTCCCCCAACCTGGTCGATCAGGTGGTGAAGGGGAAACTGCAGCTGGAAAAAGGGGGCGCGCTGTCGGAGGTCACCATGTTGTTCTCCGATATCCGTGGCTTCACGTCGATGAGTGAATCGCGTGCTCCGCAGGAGATCGTCCGTCTGCTGAATGAGTACTTCGAGTTGATGGTCGACGTGCTGTTCAAGTACGAAGGGACCCTGGACAAGTTCGTCGGTGACGAGATCGTGGCCCTGTTCGGCGCGCCCGTTTCCATGCCCAAGGCCGAGTTGAAAGCGGTGCAGTGCGCCCTGGACATGATGAAAGCCCTGTCCGAGTTCAACCGCCTACGCGTCAGCGAAGGCCAGGAAGAGATCCGCGTGGGGATTGGCATCAACACCGGCACGGTCGTCACCGGCGCCATCGGCAGCTCGCGCGCCCTGCAGTACACCGCCATCGGCGACCCGATGAACACCGCCTCCCGGCTCTGCAGCGTCGCCAAGCCCGGTGAGATCATCCTGTCGGAAGCCACCTACCAGAAAGTGAAGAACGAGGTGGCGGTGGTGCCGATGGACGCCGTGCGCGTGAAAGGAAAGGCAGACCCTCTCCGCATTTACAATGCGGTGGGCCTGCGCAACAAGGAATGGCGCAGCGAATCTACCAAGCCGCGCTGATCCCGATCACAGCGTGACGTTGCAAAACGCCTGGTAGTCGATGAGCTCGATCGACTCTGGCTTCACCCCTTCTCCGCAGGTGGGGCAGGCGGGATCGCGCCTCAGCTTCATCTCGCGGAACTTGGTGTTCAAGGCGTCGTACATCAGCAGCCGCCCCGCCAGCGACTTTCCGATGCCCACGATCAACTTGATGGCCTCCGTCGCTTGCAGCACGCCCACCACCCCAGGAAGAACCCCCAGCACGCCCGCCTCCTGGCACGACGGCGCCATGTCCGGCGGCGGCGGCGAAGGATAAAGGCAGCGATAGCAGGGGCCCTGGCCCGGTACGAAGGCCGTCACCTGCCCCTCGAAACGATAGATGCTGGCGTGAATGACCGGCTTGCCCAGCTTGAGGGCGGCGTCGTTCAACAGGTAGCGCGACGGAAAGTTGTCGGCGCCGTCGACGATCAGGTCGTAGTCCTTGATGATGTCCAGGACATTGTCCGCAGAAAGGCGGGTCATGTGCGCCGCCACCTTGACGTCGGGATTGATGGCGTTGATGGCCTTGCGGGCCGACTCCACCTTGGGGGTTCCAATGCGGTCAGTGGCGTGCAGGATCTGCCGCTGCAGGTTAGATGCATCGACCACGTCATCATCGACGAACCCCAAGGTCCCCACCCCGGCGGCGCCCAGATAGATTCCCGCGGAAGATCCCAGCGCCCCGGCGCCCAGGCAAAGCACCTTGGCCTTCAGCAGCTTGACCTGACCGGCCTCCCCGATCTCCGGCAGCATGGTGTGCCGCGCGTAGCGCAGATTCTGCTCGGGGGTCATGATGAACGGCTTGTCATAGGGATTGCTGGCGCGTTTCCACGCCGTGAACCCACCGGCCATCGATTTGACGTTGGTGTAACCAAGCTCCGTCAGGGCGCGAGCCGCCAGCGCCGACCGCGTTCCGCCCGCGCAGTAAAGAATCACCTCGGACGACTTCTCGGGCACCTGGTCCTCGATGCGCAGCTCCAGAAAACCGCGGGGGATCCAGCGCGCGCCGGGGATGAACCCTTCGGTCCACTCGTCTTTCTCGCGGACGTCGATCAGGATCGGTCCCGCCCCGTTGCCGTCCCCCGACTTGCCTGCCCGCGCCAGCGTGGCCTGACGGACCGTCTCCACGTCCGTCTCTCGAATCTGCGCTTTTACGTCCTTCAGTAAGGTCCCAAAACTCATGGCGTCTCCTACCTCGAAAGCCCTTTGATGATCAATGTCGGCATTCGGTGACGTCCGCTACAGTCGCAGGGCGAAAACCTCGCGGATGGCGCCGACCGATGGCACCTCCCGCGCCAGCAGCCGCGGCCCATGCTGTCCAGCGTCAGCCACCCACCACTGGCGGCGAATGGAGCACTGCTGTTTGGTGGGCGGTGAAACCGGGACGCGACTCGGTCATCAAACGGGCATTGACCTGCCAGCCGTGTCAATCCATTGGCACGGGCCCCGCGAGGCCCCTATACTGACTCGCAAGGAGATCCAATGTCCCTAGGCGCCATCGAGGAAACGAAAGCCACCCCAACCAGCCCGACCGCGACTCCTGTTGCCGCGTCCGCTCCGGTCAGCGTCAGCGCAGAGGAAGCGGAGCCAGCGCTGATTGCTCTATCCGACAAGGCGGCTGAGAAGATCACCGAAATCCGTGGCGAAGAGAACATCGAAGACACCTACGCGCTGCGCCTCAAGGTGCAGGGCGGTGGCTGCTCTGGTTTCTCTTACGATCTGTTTTTCGATCAGCCGCAGGAAATGGATCGCACCTTTGAGGTCAAGGGCGTCAAGCTGATGTGCGACCAGATGAGCCTCATGTACCTCGTGGGGACCGAGGTCGACTACGTCGAAGGCCTGCACGGCGCCGGCTTCAAGTTCGTCAATCCGAACGTGAAGTCTACCTGTGGCTGCGGCAGCTCCTTCAGCGTCTGATTCAGCCGGGTTTTCCGATTTTTCGAATTCCGCGAAGCCTTGTGCCCGGGCTGGTCTTGAGCACGAATGGCTTCGATCTATTTTTCGAGTCCGCTTCGGACGCCTTGCGAGAACGCCTTCTTGCGAGAGCGCCTTGATGTAGGCTGGTAGCCTTGGGCGTCTACGAGTTGCTGGAACGTGAGCTGGGCGCCGACCGCGTCCTGCGTGACGTGGCGGCGCTCGACGCTTATGGCCGCGACGAATCCAGGCTGGGGGCGTTTCCCCCGGACGC
>JBDSME010000637.1:0-6347 GCA_039916065.1 Polyangia bacterium | reverse complement strand
TGGAAACGCCCCATCGTCACCGAGATCACCGCGGCCGGCACCTTCACTCCCGCCGAGGACCATCACCAGAAGTACCTGCAGAAGAACCCCGGCGGCTACATGTGTCACTTCATGCGTGACTGATCAGCTAAATTTAGTGGCCGGCGACGCAGGCGATCGAGTGTGTTTCGGACTGGGTGAGGGCATAGCCGCTCCAGATCGTAAGGTCATCGATCAAGCCACCGAAGTTCTGACCCCAGGCGCAGGAGATCTGGCCGATGCGTACGTTGTAGCTCTCCGTCAGGTTGGTGACCCCGTTGCTGAGGCCGCTGCCGTCGAGATTGCCGTCCAGATAGATGCGCATTGCGGTGCCCTGGCGGACAAAGGCGATGTGGTGCCACGCGTCGTCCGTGACGGTAGCAGTGCCGTTGATGTTTCCGTAGTTGGTGCCGTCGTAGTCCTGGTCCATCTCGAAGATCAACCGGCCGTCTCCGGTGATGCCCACGTTCCAGAAGGGGGCGTGGCTGCAGTAGGCGCGTTTGGTCAGGATCCACTGCGTACGGTAGGCTGGCGGAGTCCGGATCCACATCGAGATCGAGAAGTCGGCCGTCCCAAAGTTTCCAACCGCCACTCCCAGGTCGACGGTGTCATCCCACCCGTCCAGCTGCAGCGCTTGGTTCACGTGCCCGTCGACGTAGGCCATTCCCCAGTCATCATTCGAGGCGATGCCCTCGCTACCGATGGTGGCTGGGATGGACGCGCCATTGACGATGTCGCCCAAGCTGCCATCCAGTGGGAAGTAATTGCTGATCGAGGCAAATCCGGGCGCGCCCGGCGACCCCAGGCCGAACGCGGGGGTTTCGCAGCCGTTCCTGGCCAGACCATCGCAGTTGGCATAGCCGGTGGTGCAGGTGGCGCCGCTGCAGACGCCATCACTGCAGGTGCCTCCACTGGCGTTCCGGTTGCAATCGTGATCGCCAGCAAGATTGCACCCGCCACAGTTGGCTGTGTCGCTGCCCGAATTGACTTCACAGCCATTCGTCAGCTTGCTGCCGTCGCAGTCGGAGTAGCCGGAGTCGCAGGCGCCGTTGCAGGTGCTGGCGAAGCAGGTCGGCTGTGCAATATGGTTGGACGAACAGCTGACGCCGCAGCCACCGCAGTGAGTTGGGTTGTAGGTCCAGTCGACGCACATGTTGCTGCAGGCGTGTAGGCCGCTCGAGCAGGACGCTGCGCACAGCCCCGCCGTGCAGGCGGAGCCGGGGGAACAGACACTGCCGGTGCTGTTGCCAACGCCAACGTTGGTGCAGTCGCCCGCGGCGCCGCAGCGGTTGTTGTCGGAGCGGGGATCGACGCACACGCCCCCGCAGTTCACGCTGCCAGTGGGGCACGAGATGACGCAGCTCCCGCCGACGCACAGGTTGCCCACGGTGCACGCAACGCCGGGACTGTTGCCGCTGCCGGCGCTATTGCAGCTGCCGCTGGCGCCGCAGTGTGCACGGCTGGTGGCAGGATCGACGCACACGCCGTCGCAGTTGACGAAGCCGGGCTGACAAGCGACCGCGCAGGATCCGTTGTTGCAGACGCGGCCCTGGCTGCAGGCGCTGCCCGCGGCGTTGCCGACGCCGATGTTGGTGCAGTCGCCCAACGCGCCACAGTGGCCGTTGTCGGCGGCGGGATTGATGCAAACACCGCCGCAATTGACGCTGCCGGTGGGGCAAGAGACCACACAGGTGCCGGCGACGCAGAGGTTGCCGGACGCGCACGCGGATCCCGCGCTGTTGCCGCCTTCGAGGTTGGAGCAGTCGCCGATGGCACCACAGTGCGCGCGGTTGGTGCTGGGATCGATGCAAGCCCCCTCGCACTTGACCATTCCGGTCTGACAGCTGACGGTGCACGCTCCGCCGCTGCACACCTCGCCTTCGTCGCAGGCATTTCCAGGATTGCCGTCGCTGGTACCGCAGCCAGAGGTGGCGCCGCAGTAGAGGCGGTTGCTGCTGGGATCGACGCAGATCCCCTGGCAGTTGATCAGTCCTGTCTGGCACGAGAGCGCGCAACTCCCGGCGCTGCACACTTCCCCGGCGGCGCAACTGCTGCCCGACGTGCCACCGGTGGTGTCGCAATCAGCCGTGGCGCCGCAATGGTGCGGATCGGCGTTCGGGTCGATGCATTTGCCGTTGCACTTCAGCAACCCAGCGGGACAGCTCAGGGTGCAAGCGCCTCCGGCGCAGACCTCATTCACGTCGCAAACTACCCCGTTGTTGCACGCGGAAGCGCCACACCGGTCGCGGTCCTGGTCGGGATCGACGCAGGAACCGTTGCAGAAGAGCCAGCCCGGCGCGCAGCTGCATGAGCGCGCCGTGCAGTGCTGTCCCCCCGCGCAGGGCACCCCCGCGGAGCCGGCGCCTGCCCCACAGCCATCGGTGGCGCCGCAGTGCTGAAGATCGAGCTCGGGGTCAACGCAACCGACACCGCACTTGACCTGGCCCTCGGGACAGGTGTCTGCGCACGCGCCGCTGCTGCAGACCTGCGTCGGGCCGCAGGCCCTTGCGCAGGCGCCGCAATTGTCGTGGCTGGTGGTCGTGTTGATACAGGTAGCGTCGCAGGCCGTGCGTGGCGCAGCGCAGCTGAGGACACAGCTACCACTGGCGCAGACCTCGTCGGCGCCGCAGCTATTGCCACACCTGCCGCAATGTTTCGGATCCGTCGCCGTGTCGACGCAGGACCCCTGACACGTCAGCTTTCCCGTCGCGCAGGCTGTCGCGGCATCGGAACCGCCGTCGCCGCCGTCCGTGCTCGGTTTGGCCAGCTGCGTTCCTGAACACGCCGTCATGACCAACAGTAGGAGGAACTCACATCTGGCGCTGCGACGACAATTGGTCATAGCCGCCCGATTCGACAGAACGGCTATCGCACTTGAATGCAACGCGTCCGAGTTCAACGGGTTCACGGCGAACAGCGCACGGGGCAACGCCGGGCTGTGTGCGGTTGGGTGACGTACACGCAACCGACTAAAGTGGACAGGATCCTACGTGTGTCGGTCCCGTCAATCGAAGCAGCTTGTCCGCCTCCGACCGCGCTAGCGCTGGCCGCCGCCGGCGGTGTGAAACCCGATGGAGAAGAGATGATTCGGCGAGAAGGAATAGCCGTCACCAAGATCATGCAATCCCCACGGACGCGAATACCCGTATTCGAGCAGCAGCGCGCGGCCGCTGGCTCGCGAGAGCTCGACGCCAATGTGAAGCGACGCGACGCCGTCGCCCGAGCCACTCCGGGCGGCAGGCAGGAGCGTGGTGGCCGGCTCGATCGGTCGGGGGGCATAGTTGAAGATCCAGTAGTTGCCATACCCCAGCGCCACGTAGGGTGTGAACCAGGGCACGACCGCACGGCTGACCGTCACGGACAGCGGTAGGTGCGCGATCTTGGCCAAACGGCTTTGGCCCCTGTCGACGTCGTTGATGGGATCGGCGGCGAAGGCCAGGCCGGCCGAGACCGCCAGCGCCGTGCGGTAGTCGGGGGGGAGCACGTTCCATTTCACGTCGCCGAGCAAGCCGAGCCCGAAAAAGGTCCGCACCCCCCAGTCGAGGTGCGGCGTCGCGCCGTGGCGGATCATCAGATCGAAAGGAAAATTTGTGGGGCTCGCGCCCCGCTGGCCGACGAGCGCATTGTGGACGTAGCTGCCGGCCAGGGTCACCCGCGTTTCGCCCACCCGTACGGTGCGCGCCGTTTGCAGACGGCTGACGCCGCAACCACCCAGACCACCGCAACCCGCGGCGATCAGCGCACCGACCAGGAAACTCTTGACCTTGTGGTGCCGTTCCGGGCGGGCCGCGGTCACATCGCCTCGAGCGCACGGACGATGGCGTCCTTGCCGGTATTTCCATCACAGATCTGGCGCAACTCGGCGCGTGTGGGGGGAGGCCGGTCCGAGGCCAGCCGCACTTCGACCGATTCTTCGACGAGCAGCGTGTACGCGCGGGGGACGATCTTTCCGATGAGACACCCGGTGCTGACCACCTGGGGTTCGTGTCCGATGACGAACTCGGCCCTGATCTTCAGCGCCTTGACCCCAACGACCGCCCAGTAGCGGGTAAAACCGGGCTCCTCGAAGATCGGGATGATGACGCGTGGATCGCGGACGACGTCGGCATCGGTGGTCCAGGTCGCCAGCCATGCGCGCGCCTGGGCTGTCGCAGCCTGGGCCGCCGGCGCCGATATTTCGTCAGCCATGAGCCCATCTGTTGGTGCCATGCCCACCGCGTCCGCGCTAAGGAAGGAGAGCCCGTAGAGGAGCGCGATGCGGGTGTCGAGCTCCGCGATGAGGGGCAACGTCGCGCGATCGCCGCTCTCGCGCAGGCGGGTGGTGGTGTTCAGGAATTGCGCTCCCATGGTCGCCTCCAGGAAGGTACGCAGGAACCGGTATCCGCGCGCGGTACGGAGATAAAAGGTGGGGAAGGGCTCAGCCGGCAACAACGGGTAGATATCGACGGGCGGAATCTCCGCAGACGAGCGGCCCGAGATGGCCAGTTGCTTGACGTGCGTCTCGCGGGTTTGGATCAAGATCGACTTGAACGTCTCGACCAGCTTCTTCTTGTAGCCCGCCGTGAGCAGGAGGTGCTGGCTCTCGGGCGCCTCTTCAGGCAGCAGCAGAGTCTCGAGCGCGTAGAGCTGGTAATCGTACCAGCCCGCGTCCGAGGCGGGAGCAAGGTCGAGGTCACCGTCTCGAATCGCCCGGACCAGTTCGTCAAGCAGGTTGAGCCCTGCCGGGATGCCGTCGCAATATTTGGCGTCGAAGTAGTCGACCTCCTTGCTGCGCGAGGCCGGCAGGAATGCCATCGGTACCCAGCTGCAAGGATGGAGGCGGGCGTGGTCCTGGGAAAATTTGGCGTTCAACGTCTCCACGTCGGTGAGCGCGGCCAGGCTGGAGACGTAGGGAATCAGGGCATCGACCGGATAACTCACGTACGGGTTGGTGAGCCCCGCATACAGCGCGGCGATTCGTTGATAGTCGGCTCGCAGGCCGGCGTCCTGGCCCAGCACCAGCGCCAGGCCCGCGAACGCACCGAACGAGATGTCGCCGTCGCGATTCTGCAGAAAGCGATCCCGCGTGAAGACGCGTCCCAGCTCCGCGGTCCACGTGTAAAAGCCGATCGGCCGAGCCGTCCCCGGTCGGGCGGTGAACGCGGCGGCCTCGGCCGCGGCGCGGGCTCCGAGCGTGTCCGCGAGGGCGGGCGTGTCACCGCCCAAGATCAGCGCCGTCCCCAGCATGACCGCGGCGTCCTCCAGCGCCCGGCGTTCGGCCGCGCCCGCGCCGGTGCCGGCGCGAAGGGCCTCCACCCGCGCGAGCAGCGTCGTCAGCAAGGGACGCTTGCCCGGCAACGGTACGGTGGCCAGATCGCTGCCATCGCTGCCATTCTCCAGCGACAGCTCGACCGCGGCGTAGAGGCCGTCGTTGAACGGCTTGAGGTACCCATTCACGACCTCCATCGACGGGATGATGTCCGAAGCGGGGAGCGTCGCCGCCGCAGCGAGGGCCTCGGTTCGGCCGCGGAACAGTTGCCCCCGGAGCGCCTCCTCGGACTGTTCGAAAGGAATGATGTCCAGCTTGGTGACAGCGGCGCTCTTGTTCAGCGTCACGTCACAGGTGAGGCCGGACCAGGAGGGCTGCGAGAAACTCTCGGTAACGAGGCGCCCCGGATCAAACTGGGGATTCTTGTCGGCGATCCGATCGTCCTCGTTCCGGGGGGAACCCACCGAGCCGTTGGTCTCGTTGACTACCTCCTCGTACCCCAGCGTGTCGAGGGCGCCGATGCAGCCACCTGCCAGCAACGACCCGGTGATGACCAGCACGGGCCAGCTCCTCCCTCCCCGATGCGCGCGCGTCATTTCGCATCGAATTGCAATGGGCGGGCCAGACTTGCGTCCTGGTCCCGTGGCGAGGGAACTGGCTTCGACGGCTTCTCGTAGCGCCTCCCCGGGAGTGAACAACCGAGACCATCATGTCGCGGTTTCCGGACGGAAGGCGGATCAGCGCGGCCCCGCGGCGAAGTCCTGGATCACGCGCAGGGTGGTGGTGTCGTGGGCGTAGATTCCGTACCAGCCTTGCAGCTCGTGCGGGGGATCGCCGGTGAAGGGGTCGCCCGGTCGCCACAGCTCGCCCGGCCGCGGTGGAAGCGTGTTCCCCGACCAGGCCCACGGCATGATCCCCGCCAGCGGCGTCGCCGCCGACGCCGACATCAACTCATGCACCCGGCCATAGATCGCCTGGAAGTAGCGATCGCGCCAGGTGGTGGGCGACCGCGGGTCGAAGCTGCCGCCGTCGCGCGGAAAGCCGAACTCCTCGAGCAGCAACGGCTTTCCCAGGGTGGCCG
>JBDSME010000636.1:0-2811 GCA_039916065.1 Polyangia bacterium | reverse complement strand
GGGGAGATACCAGGGCCCAGCCTGGCACAACCGGCGAGAGGCGCGCAATGCCGGGACCCCGCGGATCACCGTGCAGATCTTGCGCGCCGGTGGCGACAAACGGCGAATCGGCTTAAGTTCCGCCATCCAGGTAGTCCCACCCTAGTCCCTCAGGAGGTCCCATGACCAAGATCCGCGTAGCTTTTCCCACCGCTCTCCTCTCGGCTTTCGCTCTCTCGACCGCCGCCTTGGCGCAGACCCCCACCACAGCGCCCCCGATGAACAAGCCGGGCGCCGCGCCCGCGCCCGCGCCGGCCATGGGGGCGCACCAGGCTCCGGTGGTGACCAACCCCGCCGGCATGGCCCCGCCGGCCAAGGGCTCTCCCAGCTCGGCCCCCGCCCCGGGCAGCGCCGCCCCCTCCATGGCGACCGGAACCGCTGCCGCTGGCGGTCCCCCCGCGATGCCGACTCCTAACAAGGATATGGAGGCGTTCATGAAGGGCTTCGAAGGAAGCTGGCGGTGCGACACCAAGTTCGCCGCCGGCTCGATGGGCCCCGGCTCGCCCGAGGTCAACACCAAGTCCACGGTGCGCATCAAGAAGGAGTTCGGCGGCTTCTCCTGGCACGGCGAGTTCAACGTGCCGAAGTCCAAGACCATGCCCGCGATGAGCGGTGTCTTCCAGATCGCTCACGAGAGCGGTTCGAACGGAGCGACCATTGTCGGATACGACAGCATGGGCTCGTCGTTCATGGGCACCGGCACCATCTCGGGTGACTCCGCGACCTTCAGCGAGGAGGGGTACATGATGGGGTCGAAGACCAAGGTCCGCGAGACCATGACCAAGCTCGGCCCGAAGAACGTGCTGCACAAGTACGAGATGGACATGGGCAAGGGCCTCCAGCCCATGGGCGAAGACAACTGTAAACGGTAACTAGAGAGGGTTTCCCTCGAAGCACCGGCGGACGACGATCCGACCCGCTGGCTGCGCCGGCCCTCCGGTCCGCTGCTCACATAGGACCAACTATGCTCCGCTGCGGTCCTCGGGCCGGCTTCGCCATCGGGCCGGCTTGTCGTCCGAGTCTCGGTCGCCGGAAATCGAGGAACGGATCTGCCCCCGTTTGCCCTCGATTGATGTTGTAAAACCGGCTAGCGACCGGATCGGATCGGGTGGGGGCGGCCGCTCTTTGGTAGATTGTGGTTTCGTGAAGTTGCTGATTATTGCTGGGCCTTATGAGGCGGACCGAATTCGGCGGGCCGCCGTGGTCGCCGGCTTCGAGGCGGTGGCCATCGAGCCGGGGGAGAGCCTGTCGGGCTGGATCACGGCCACGCGCCCGGACGTGATCATCCTGGCTCCGCAGATCGTCAGCGCCGATGCCGCCGTGGCCCTGGCCAAGGTGCGCGCGGTGCCGCGCGGGCGCGTCCCCATCTTCCTGGTGGGCGAGGCTCACGAGCAGGAGTTCCTTGAAAACCTGGGCGATGGATTTTTTGTGCGGCCGGTCGCTCCGGACGAGTTGCTGGCCAGGGCGCGGGAGGCGGTCGGACGGGTGCCGCCTACTGGTGGAGACGATGGCGGTTCAGGCCCCAGCGCCACCGCCGAGCCCCGGGGGCGAGAGCGAGCCCCCACGTTGCGCCCGCTGGTGGCGGCTCGGCCAAGTGGTATTTCCACGGCTCCAGCGATCACCAGGGAGGCACAGGCGGATCCGCCGCTGGGCGTGGCAGTCCCCAGGCCCGGGAAGACGTCAGAGCGCTGGCCCCCGGCCGCGCCCGGTCGCGCCTCGACCACGCCTCCACGGCCGAACGCGCTGCCGGCCAGTCTGCTTGATACCCTGGCCCAGACCATCGACGCCGACTTTGACGCCGAGCTTCGCGACGTGGTGCGGGAGATGGCGATCGGACGCCCCGCCTTGATTGCGAACCCCGCGCCACCGTCCGCGCGAGTTGGAGGACCAGGCACGGGTGAGAGTCCCGTCGGTGAATCGGCTGGCGGCATTCCGCAGACACCAGAGGTAACACCGGCCGGCGTGACCGCGGAGGGAGTACGGGTCCGGCACGCTCTGGTGCGAGAGGGTGACTATTTCCAGATCCTCGGCGTACCGGCCCACGCCGGAGCGGCGCAAATCGCCACTGCCTGCCAGCAGCTCCTGGCCCAGCTCTCGGCCGATACGGTTCCGGGGTCGGTGGCCGCGCGGTGGGCGGCTGAACTGGCGGAGATCAGAGCGGTGGTCGCCGAAGCGGGACTCCTTTTGGCTAACGAGAGCCTACGCCGTCAGTATCGCGCGCATCTGGTCAGCACCAGCGGGTCGCCGCCGTCGGAATCCGAAGGCGCTTCGCAGTGACGGCGCCAGCGGGCCGCCGTCCCCGGACAATATTTTTCGGGTCGCCGGTTTTCGCTGTGCCGGCGCTGGAATGCACCGCCGCGGCCACCGACCTGGTTGCCGTGGTGACGCAGCCGGATCGACCGGCCGGACGCGGCCAGGCGCTGAGCGAGCCGGCGGTCAAGGAGGCCGCCTGGCGCGTGGCCCCTGGCGTGCCGGTTCTGCAACCGGAGAAGATTCGCACGGGTGAGTTCGAGTCCCGCCTGCGCGAGCTTCATGCCGAGCTGTTCGTGGTCGTCGCCTACGGCCGCATCCTGCCGCCGGCAATCCTGGCGCTGCCTCCGCTCGGCCCCTGGAATGTGCACGCGTCGATCTTGCCGCGGCTGCGCGGGGCCGCCCCCATCCAGTGGGCGATCATCAACGGAGACGAGCGCGCGGGCGTGTCCGTCATGCGCATGGAGGAGGGGCTCGATACCGGGCCCGTGGCGGCGCTGACCGCGCTGGAGGTGCGCGACG
>JBDSME010000635.1:0-2779 GCA_039916065.1 Polyangia bacterium | reverse complement strand
CCTGGCTCAACGAGGACGCATCGAGGTGAAGGGCGACGAGTACAAGTGGGCCGAGCGCATGGTCGGCGATATCCGCGAGGCGGTCTTGAATCGTCACGTAGCCGCGCAGAGCCGGCGCATCGAACTGGCACACGATGACCCCGCGGACCGTTTCATCGCCGCAACCGCTCAGGTCTACAAACTCCAGCTCGTAACAAACGACTCGAAACTTCGCGGAGTACCTGGATTGGGGATTTTCCGATGAGTCAGCTCCATGATGCAACTCACGGGGAATCTGATTCATTTACGACACGACGATCACCGCCGGACCTCGCCCATCCCTGGTTTGCAGGACGCGCTTCACCGTCTTGATCTGGTCGTTCGTGCCGCCGCTCACTGACACGTCGATGAAGGACCAGGCCCCGCCCTTCAAAAGCTGCAGCCGGTGGAACGGCTCGGGCCGGGCCCGCTCGATCAGGTCTTCGAGCTCAGCCACCAGTTGGTCAGTGCGAGGTACGTTTTTCGACCTCGCGACGTACGGCGCCCAGGAGCTGGTTGACCTCCACCGGCTTTCGGAACACGGCTGCGACCGGGTACGGCAACGGTTGTTCCAGACTGGCGCTGACTACGATGACGGGGACCTCCCCAATTCCTTCGGCTTCCTTCCGCTCCAGAAATTCGTAGCCGTCCATCTTCGGCATTCGCAGGTCCAGTAGCACGAGGTCGGGGGGACCGTTCGTGGTCAGTTCCATGAGGGCTTCGCCCCCGTCGCCTGCCTCACGGACGATGTAGCCTTCAAAGGCCAGCAGTTCGCAAAGCCCATCCCGGACATCCTTGTTGTCGTCGACGACAAGGATACATGCGGGTCCTTCTTCCGAGGTTGTGGCCGGGCTCATGTAAACGGATGTAAGCAACATCCGTGCCGTAGCCACGCGACGAGTGAGTGGGGATTCCGGGGACGTGGCAGGCCCATCGGCCATCCACGTTACGCCGGCGAGACAAGAGGCGCCGGATATCTCCGCGGGTCGAGGTCAAACGGGATCGCAGGCCGACCAACTACTCGCGATACGACCCGTACGCCTGGCCCATCTTGTTGGTGTGGGCGGCGACTTCCTGTCGGGCCAGGGCGAAGGTGATCTGGGCGCCCCCCGCCGTGACGTCGACGTGCTGCTGGGCGGGCTTGACCTGGGGGCTCCAGGCCACGATCTTGCGCTGGCCCACCGGGACGCCATCCAGGCGGAACGTCCCGTCGGGACGGACCTTGGTGTAGAGGCCATTCGGGACCACCAGCACGGTGGCGGTCATTTTCTGATGCATGTTGCAGAAGATCTCCACGACGCCGGGGGAGGTCAGGGTGACCGCCCGCGGCTTGTCGCCCGAGCGGTAGCTCCCCAGGTCGAAGCTGTTGCGCGGCGAGGTGGAGAACACGTTGTGATAGATGGAGTCGTAGTTCGGGAAGATGACGTTGGTGCCCGCGGGGACCACCGCCACGCGCGGCGAGAACTGTTTGCCCTCCTGGCGAATCTCGATCGTCTTGCCCCTGGCGGGAGGGCCCTTGGCGTTCTCTACGTAGACATAGATGTCCCCCACCTCGCCGCCGGTCACGCTGATCTTGCCTTCGACTACGGCGCTGCGCTTCTCCACTTCGGCGTGGGGCGCCGCCCGCCGGGGAGCGGCGCTCTCGGACGCCACGGAAGAAGGAAGCGCTGGCGCGCCGGGCAGATTCACCATGGGGGCGCCACCGCCCTGGCCAGAGAGCAGGCGCAGCAACATGTCGTAGCGCTGCTGCTCCGTCTGTAGCATCTGGATGATCAGGTCTCGCTGCTCCCTCACGTCCGCCTGGAGCTTGCTGAACTCGGCCCGGGTGGGGGGGCCGCTGGGCGCGGGGCGATCGTCCTGCGCCTGCGCGGGCCAGGCCAGGCGGGTGACGAGGAGCCCCACCACCAATCCGCTCAAAAGTGATCTTCCGCCATTTGTCAGCTTACCCATACGCGCACCTCGTGTTTGTGAAGACCGGTCGTTGAGGCTGTTTTTCATGTTGTCTGGAGTGTCCATGTTCAGGGCTTTGTCTGTTGACGCTGGTGTGGCCGCTGGGATCACCATCATCAATTGATCAGCAGCAGGGACGTGGTGAGGACGTCGTTCTTGACGTCCGGAAGGCCGTCGTACTCGCCGTTGCGCAGATACTCGCCCTTGAGGATGATGCGATCGCTGAAAGCGATCCGCAGGCCGGCGGTCCCGCGCCACGACTTGGTCAGATAGGCGCGGTTGGCACCGGCGGCCGCCAGCGGATCATTTCCCAGCCATACGAAGGCGTCGCGATACTCTCCGCGCCCCAGCAGGCCCACCACCGGGGTGATCATCCAGTCGATCTCCGCGTAGCCGCCGCCGTGCAGCTTCAGTCCGTAGACTTCGTTGGCGGCGTCGCCGGGGGCCGCACCTTGAAGGAACTGCGCCTTCAGATCCAGCGTCAGCACGTGCGCCATCAAGTCGACGCCCCAGAACCACATCGCGCCCGAGCTGGCGGGCGCCCGGTCCTGGGAGCCGTACGATCCCGACAAACCCACCTCTATCTCGATGGGCAGGGGAGGGCGCAGCGACAACCGCCCGCTGCCCGTCTTGCCGGCGTTGGTGTCAAGTTCGTTGTAAAAGTGAAACTGCTCGGTGGTGAAGGAGCCGTTGGTGAGGGCCGCCGCGAACACCAGCATGTCATCCGGTCCCATCTTGGTGCGCATCTTCATGCCCAGGGCGGTGCCCGTGGTGTAGCGGGCGATCAGCGAAGGGGTGATGCCGAAGCGGT
>JBDSME010000634.1:0-3714 GCA_039916065.1 Polyangia bacterium | reverse complement strand
GCGGCCGCCTGATGGCCCTGGACGCGACAGACGATCCCGCCGTGGAGGCCAGGTTGGCCGGTGTGTTCCTGGCGTCGGCCCTGGGGCATATCGTTCAAGATCGGCCTCGCGAAGGGGTGGTTCTGACAGTGGGCACGGCCCCTCCAGCCACCGTGATCAGCGCGCGGTACCTCCTGGGCGGAGGGGCGGAACCGGTCGCGGTCAGCACGGCCATCGTTCCAGACTAGCAGCAGGGTAGCAACCCAGCGCATCGGCGACGATTGCTAAGACCTGTCCCGGCAAAAGGTCAAGAAATCGCGCCCATCCATATGACCATGTATGTTCGGCGGGAATGGGTGCACGTCTCGCCCCGCCGACGTTCCCCGGGTACACCCAGGTGGGGGGGCGTGCGGAGCGCGGCTTGCTGCGCGCAGTTCTGACTGTTGTCCTCCTGGTGCTTGCCGTCAGCCTCGCTTGCACGCGCCCCCAGCCCTGTCAGGACCCCACGAACGAAGGAATGTGCTTTTGCCCCGTCGGTCAGTCCTGCCACCATCAATGTGGTCAAGGCACCGGACACTGCACCCTCGGATGTTCGCAAGGCAACATGAGCTGCTCGGTCAACTGCTCGGGGGATTGCACGGCGCTGTGTGCGGGCGCCAGTCGCTGCGACATCATCTGCGGCGACCGCTGCAATGTCTCCTGCGAGCTCGTCAAGGAAAGTTGCACGGCCGTGGTGGGCGCCTTGAGTCACGTGAACTGCGAGGGTGCTGCGGACTGCACCGTGACCTGCCGTGGGTCATGCGAAGTGGCCTGCGCCCGTGGACACTGCCGGATGCTGTGCGCGCCGGGAGAAGACTGCGACATGAATTGTGGTGGCAGCGGGGCCGCCGAAAATCCCCTGGTCTGCCCGGATGGCAGCCAGGTGTGCGGTCGAGCCTGTTGACGGCGGCGGTGGCCCGGCGGCGACACCACGCAGGACGCGGCAGGAGCTGCAACGCGGAATGACGGGCAAGGCTGTGCAGGCGTGGCTCGGGTGTGGTCGAATGGTTCGGCCGTGCTGGTGAGCAACCACCGTGTGACCTTGGCGGTTTCCGCGTCAGTGGGGGTTCACCTGCTGGCGGCGGTGCTGGTGGTGGGATCGTCGCTCTGGCGGGGCTGGCCGGCCGCCCCGGTCGACGTGGAGATCACCGGAATGCGACTGGAGGACCTCCAGGATCTTCCGCTGGGGGCGCCGGCCGCTGGCGAGCAGCGGTCGGACGCGGTGATCGCTCCGGCACCGCACGCGCCGCGTTCGTTGCCCACAGACAGCGCGGAACACGATCCGACTCAGCCCAAACCCAGGGCCAAGTTGCCCAGGCACCCGCCGGGACCGCCCGTCGTCGAGGCCGACCCCAGGGGAGGTGCTGCTCCCCCGCGTCCCACCAGCGTGCGCTCTTATGGCCCCCAGGGTTCGCGGGTCACGGCGCTGGTGCGACTGGATCGTCTTCGCGGTACCGCCTATGCGTCGGCGCTGGATGCGCTGCTGATGAACCTTCCCGACCGGCAGGATTTGCTGGAAGGGACTGGCGTGGATCTGTACGGCGACATCGACGCCATCCTGATCGCCACCCCGAACCCGTTGGACCCGCGGGTCACCTTTTTGGCGGCGCGCCACCGCCTCACCGACGGGGCGCTGCGGGCGGCACTGGAGCGGGGGGCGCGCGCCACCAACCGCCAGCTGACCTGGCGCACGGAACGGGGGCGTCCCTTCGCCGAGCGGCGCCCGGCGGGGCCGACGGCCACGGACCTGCCGGGAAAGCGGGACCCAAAACGGGACAATCGTCTGATCCTTTTGCCGGCTCCTCACCTGGTGGTGGTGACGCCGCCGGCGTACCGCAGTTTGATCTTGCGCGGCGATGTCAGCGGCGGAAAGGCTCACGCTGACGCTGCAGATGCCGATGTCCAGGCCCATGCCCATACCGATGCCGATGCCGGCGCGTCCGCCGCCGGGGGCGCGGGTGGCAGCGCGGGGCATCCCCCGGCGGCAGAGTCGAACGGCTGGGCGGCGTTGCTCCGTCGCATCGACGCCGAGGACAGCATCATGCCGGCCGACGCCGTGGCGATGGTCTCGGCGTCGGACCTCTTTTCGGTGCGTACGCCAACCTTGCGCGGAACGCTGGACGTGGTGCCCGGGACACGCGGGTCTGTCGATGATTCGTCCCCGACGGCATCCCCTGCCGGCGCCACCGGCAGCATAATGGGCCTGCCGGTCCCACGGATGGTGACGGCCACCGTGGGGATCACGCCGCACCCCTTCGCTGATGTCGACGGCGAATTTGGCGCCGAACGGGACGCCCATCGCTGGCAGGACGAATGGCCAGCTTTGAAACACAAGTTGCTGTCGAATCCCCTGGTGGTGCTGAGCGGCTTCTCGGCGCTGATCGGCCGGATCACCCTGGACCGCGCAGGGGCCACCATCCACGTCCACCTGGACGCCACCGAACTGGAAACGACGCGCATCTTGCAACTGCTGGCCATGCAGCTGGGTGCCCTCCGGCACTGAGGCCGTCCCGCAAGTCCGTGGTCGCAAGTGATCAGACGGTCAGGTGATCAGACGGTCAGGTGATCAGAGGGGCCTGCGGCGCTACACTGCGCTCATGAACCCAGCGGCCTACGTGAAAATGGCACCCCTCCTGAAGACCCACGCCAGGATACTGGCAATTGGTTCTTCGCTCTTTCTGGCGCTGCCCGCTCTGGCGGCGGCGCCCAAACCGAAGCCGGTGAAGGTCACCATGAACCAGATCAGCGCCGACGGCGTTGGCACGGCCATGGGTACCGTCACCATCAAACAGACCAAGGACGGCGTGGAACTGGCCGTCAACCTCAAGGGACTGACGCCCGGCGAGCACGGCTTTCACCTGCATGAGCACGCCAGCTGCGATCCCGCCGACAAGGAGGGGAAGAAGACGTCCGGTCAGGCAGCCGGCGCGCACTGGGATCCCGACGCCACCAAGGCCCACAAGGGACCGGGCGGCGGTGGGCACAAAGGTGACCTTCCGAAGCTGACCGTTCCCGAGGGTGGCAAGGTGAAGGCCAAGCTACCGGTGGCCGGTGTCACGCTGGCGGATTTCGGCGGCAAGTCGCTGATGATCCACGCGGGCGGCGACACCTACAGCGACAGCCCCAAGCCGCTCGGCGGCGGGGGCGATCGCATCGTCTGCGGCGTGATTCCGGGCGCCGATCCCGCGACGCCCGCACCGGCCGCCGCCGCACCGGCGCAGAAGTAGAGCAGCGCTAGCAGCCCGTCCGAGTTTCACTCGGCCGGGCTGCAATACGCGGACGGACCACCCACCCCCAACACCTCGCGCCTGCGGCGCGACCGCTAGGGGTCGCGACCGAAGGTCGCGAGGTGGGGAGGGAGGGCGTGCAGGTCCCCGTGAGGAGCCTGCCCGTTTACGGGGACAGGCTCCTACCGCCCCGGAGCCTCCGCGGGCTTGGCCGGGTTCTTTCCCCGGGGCGGCGGGGCCTTGCCGTCGCCCACCACTTCCTCCAGGGTGGTTCTCACCTTGCCGCCGGTGTCTCCCGGCTTCACGCCGGGAGGCCGCTCCCACGGGATCTCCTTCAGGGGTTGGCCCACCGACACCTCGTTGATGTAGCGCGCGAACATCGGCACGGTGATCATGAACGCGGCGTCCTTGGCACCGAGAGGGCGCTGCCGCAGGTCGTCCCCCACCCAGGTGGTGGTCATCCAGCGCG
>JBDSME010000633.1:0-3555 GCA_039916065.1 Polyangia bacterium | reverse complement strand
GACAGGAATGACTTGGCCACCTGCTGGGTGATGGTGGACCCACCTTGCGCGACCTCGCCGGCGCGCAGGTTGGCGCCCAGGGCGCGCGCGATGCCGCGATAGTCGATGCCGCCGTGCTCGTAGAACCTGCGGTCCTCCGCCGAGAGGAAGGCCTGCACTAGCCGGGTGGGAAAACGATCGAAGGGGAGGATCTCGCGCCGTTCGGTGGCGAATTCAGCCAGCGGCGTTCCGTCCCAGCCCCGCACCACCGTGGTGGTCGCCACCTCCGACCGATAACGTGCCAGGTCCGGCATGGGGGGCAGGGTGGCGGCGAAATAGACATAGGTGCCCACGGCGGCGCACATCCCCAGGGTCACCAGCGCCAACAGGCCGAAGGCATAGAACCGCAGCAGCCAGTAAAGAAATCCGCCGTCGGCAATGTTGGAGATCTCGATGCCGGTGGCCGCATCGCGGTCGCCCCTTCGTTCGCGGTCCGCCCCACCGCGAAACAACACCTTGCCGGCCGCCGCCTCTCCGACGGGACGCTCGGGGGGGCGGGCAGGGGGCCGTGTCAGCGGTGACTCCCGCTGCTCGGGTGGTCGGCGCGGCGCCGCGCCTTCACGAGGGTCGCGCGGACCAGTGGCGCGCGGAACGGGGGGGCGCGGTCCTGTAGGGGCCGGCGGCTGCGGGATGGCCGGCGGCTGCGGGATGGCCGGCGGCTGGGAGCGCCCCTTGGTGGGGGGGCCGCCGCCGCGGATCACCGGGCCGGGCGGTTGACGCGTGTTGGGTGGCGCGCCACGGGGCAATCCCCCCGGCGGCTTCGGCGGTGGTCCACTGCGAGATCCCCCCTTGCGAGGCCCTTTGCGAGATGGCCCTTTTGGATCAGGGGGGGACATCGAAGAACGCAATCTAACACGGGCCCAAGGACGGCCCCACCGCCCGAAAAGACCCAAGAACGCGGACCTCGGACCCCAGCCTTGACAACGACTGGTACTTCTCCGAGGAAAACGGCCTGACTTCGTTCCCGATCAGTATTGATGGCTGAATCCCACCAAGATCGATGCCAGAAACATGTTGTCGCCATCGATCGCAAATGCGCCGGCCTGCCCGTCGGCCAGCCGGGTGACGTTGAGGCGGGCAACCGGGATGCCGAACTCGACGACGAAGCCACTGTGGCCCACGAAGCGACCCCCGATTTCCGGGACCAGGAACACACACCGCTCGCAGGACCAAGACCCCGAGGACTCGGAGAAGGAGTATGCGCGCAATCCAGCGCGCAGATGGAAGCGGGCGCTGAGGAGATGATCGAAGGCCAGGTGGGCGGTCGGGGCGAGCGGTGTGAATCGTCCCCAGTGGAACCCGACGCCCAGAACCACCCCGGGTGACAGCGACAACTCCCCCTCGGCGGCGAGTCCCGGTCCGGATTTTCCTAGCTGCAGGGCCACGGCCGGGCCCCTGCTGACGACCGGCACTCCGAGCGCGTTCACCTGTGCGGGGGGTGAGGACTGCGGCGACGTCGAGGAGGGGAGCGCCGGCGCAGCCGCAGGAGCAGGGTAAGGCCCAGATGTCGCGGCGCCCGCGGCAGACCACGAATCCGCGGCGGCTTGGCCCCGGCCGGCCGGTAAGGCCAGCCATACCAGCAAGGGAGTCAGCAGGGAGGGGGACGCGAACCGCCGAACACGGGGGCACGGGGTGGGCGCTGCGCGGGTCGTTGCTGTGGTGATCATGCGGGCTCCAGTCTCTCGTTGTGCCGCTCGAAGCGGCCTCGCCAGCGTGATTGCACACCCTGGGCCACGGCTCCCTTCCCCGTGGGAGGCCCGGGGGGGCTCTGCCACCCCGCCTCCCGCACAAAATCAGGAGACAATTTTTGTATCGGGTAACATCATAAAATGGTGTTTCGTTCTGTTCGCGAGATTCGTCTCGCGAAGCTCATCAGTCGCCTCACCTATTGCAATCCTTTCCTGCCGGAACGGATCGCCCTGGAGCGGGAGCTGCTGGGGTCCAACTTCGTCCCAAGTGGGGCGGTCTGGAATCTGCGAACATCCCTGGACGGCGACCGGCCGAACCTGGCCCCTCTGACGGCGCTGGTGAACGAGCGGGCGGATGTGCTGGCCAGCAGACTGCAACGCGGCGAGCCGGTGACGGACGTGGAGCTACCGCTGGTCGTCGGCGTGGCCTTGCACCACCTCTACTACAAGTACCGCGACCGGCTGATGTCGCTCCCTCCGGCGGCAGCGGCGTCCGGCCCGGTCAACTTCTTCTCCGAATTTTCAGCGGACGTGGAGCGGTTTCGACCTCCCGGTGGCGCACCGTTTCTGGGCGACGCGGCCCACGTCCTGGCTTGTTGCTCCCAGATTCTTCGGGCGTTCATCAACATCTACAACCACCTGGTGGGCGGCTCGGCCCCCATGGCCCGGCTGCGCGCCCAGGTGTGGCAATCCATCTTTACGGAGAACGCGGACCGCTACTTTCGTGGGCTGTACCGCCGCATGCCGGATGTAGCCACTCTCGTTCTGGGGGCCACCGGTACGGGCAAAGAGCTGGTGGCGCGCGCCATTGCGCATTCCGGTTACGTACGGTTCGACGCAAAGGCGAGACGCTTCGTTGACGAACCCGGGACGACATTTCTTGCGGTGAACCTGGCAGCGCTGTCCTCGTCGCTCATCGAGGCTGAATTGTTCGGACATCACCGCGGTTCATTCACGGGAGCCATGGCGGACCGAAAGGGATTTCTCGAAGAATGCTCTGGCGGAGGAGTCATCTTCCTGGACGAGATAGGCGATCTCGACGCCGCCCTTCAGGTGAAGTTATTGCGCGTCCTACAAGACCGGACTTTTCAGCGCATCGGCGAGACGAAGCCCCGCCGTTTCCTGGGCAAGATTGTGGCCGCCACCAACCGCGACCTGACGTCGGCAATGTCTACACAGCGATTCCGAGCCGACTTCTATTATCGACTGTGTGGCGATCTGATCGCCACTCCCACGTTGACGGAACAGCTGGCCGACAACCCTGACGACCTGCCCAATCTTGTCCGGTTCATCACCGAGGGAGTCGCCACTCCGGAGCTGGCGCCCGACCTCGCAGCGCAGGTCATGCAATTTATCCGCAACAATCTCCTCCCCACCTATCACTGGCCCGGGAACTTTCGCGAACTGGAGCAGTGTGTCCGCAACGTGATGGTGCGAGGCCGCTACCAGCCCCAGCCGTCCCGTCCTCAATCGCCCATCGATGATTTCGCCGCGGGGGTGTGTAACGCGGCGTTTTCCGCCGATGAGCTGCTGGGACGATACTTTGCCGTCGCGTTCAACAGCGCCGGCACCCTCCGGGAGACGGCCCGCCGTCTTGGCACCGACGCCCGCACGGTCAAGGCGCGTCTGGATCGAGCGTTCCTCCTGAGCTTGCGCCCTGCCGAATGACCACGGCGGGCGGGCAGGCCTCGTAGACCGGGATCACGTGGCCTTGCGTTTGCGGTCCCGGAGGGCCTTGAATTCCTCGAGGGTGGCGCAGCGCAGATAGGGGTTCTCCAGCAGCTCGCGACCGATGGTGGAGGTGGCGGTGGACCCGTAGTTGTGCCCC
>JBDSME010000632.1:0-3209 GCA_039916065.1 Polyangia bacterium | reverse complement strand
CGATCAAGGCGGCGCGCATGGGCGGACGGTTTTACACTAAGGGCGGCGTGCGAACGACTACGGTCTACCTCGGTCTCGGTTCCAATCTGGGCGACCGCGCGACGCTGTTGCGCGCAGCGGTGGACGTCCTGGTGAGTCGCGGCGTGTTGCGCGCCGCGGAGATCTCGCCGCTTTATGAGACCGACGCCGAGACGTCTGATCCGCAACCCGCGTACCTGAACGCGGTGGTGCGCGGTGATACCGACCTGTCCGCGCAGGCGCTGCTGGAGTGGTGCTTGCGGGTAGAGGCAGAGCTCGGCCGTGTGCGGCCGCCCGGTCGACGCCACGCTCCCCGCACGGTGGACATCGACGTGCTGCTCTACGGCAACGAGGTGATCGACACGACGACGTTGTGCGTGCCCCACCCCAGGCTGCTGGAGCGCGCGTTCGTCCGGATCCCTTTGTCCGACGTGGCGGTGCCTGGCCTGAAACATCCCACCAGCGGCGTCTCCCTGACGGCGGACGCCCTTGGCGGGCTTGGGGCTGACCGTTCCATCACGGCGGGGATGCTTGTCCGACGCCACGGGCAGGGATAACATCCCTATCAGGAGGGCGTGCATGTCCGGAGGCCAGTCAGGGAATGGTGGGCCGACACAGCGGGAACGCCGGCAGACGGAGCGGATCCCGGTGGAGATGTGGGTCGAGGAGACGACCGAGAACGAGCGCTATTTCCGTCGCGCGGGCAACCTTTCGCGCGGGGGACTGCGGCTTGAGCACACCATCCCCTTGCCACAGGGCACGGTCGTGAATCTGACTTTCACGCTGCCCGGAGATTCCACGCCGGTGGCGGTGTCGGGGGAGATTGTGTCCAACGCCGCGCCGGACGATCTGCGCATGGGCGTGAAGTTCGTGACTGTGGGCGAGGCGGCACGAACGCAGATCGACAGCTATCTCGCGCGCGTTGGCACCACTGCCGCCAAGTAAGCCGGAAGCCGGAAGCCGGAAGCCGGAAGCGATCTGGTTTCGAGGGAGGTGCACCAGTCGTCTGTCGCGACGACTGTCGCGTCGGCCCATCGCGAATCTTTGGTCAGGCACGATCATGCCGATAACATGACCAGATGTCCCGCGGTCCGTTCACGCTGCTCGCTCTGTGCGCCCTGCTAGGGTGTTCCGAGCTGCGCGGGCGCAAAAAGATTCAGGAAGGGAACGCCGCCTACAAGAGCGGTGATTTCGCGGCGGCGGCCGCCCGGTTCGACGAGGCGCGCGCCTTCGTCCCGCAAATGCCGCTGTTGTGGCTGAACCGCGGTTATGCCTGTCGCGAGCTGATCGTGCCGGGAGCGCCCGCGGCCGTGAACCGGACGGCGGCGGCCTGTGCGCTCGATTCGTTCAAACGGCTGCGCGAGCTGGCACCCGACGATCAGCGCGGCGATCGCCTGTACGTGCAGACCTTGCTCGATCTCGGGGAGTACAACACCATCGAACGGACCTTCCTGCTGCGGCACGAACAGACCCCCGGCGATCTGGACGTCATTCTGGTGTTGCAGCAGGTCTACACCAAGCTCGGGCGCTGGCGGGACGCGCTGGCGTTCTACAAGAAGGGGGCCGCCTTGCGGCCTGCCGACGCCGAAGCTCAGTACGCCGTGGGCACGTTCATCTGGCAAGTCCTGCAGAGCCACGGTGGTGGGCCGGCGTTCGCGCAGTACGACCCGCGGCCGCATCCGCCCGAACAGTCCGTTCCGTCAGGATCCACGGCGGCCGCGCCGGCCTCCGTGCGTCCGGGCTTGCGTCCGGTTTTTGCTGCTGACGACATCGTGGGGGCGGAACGGGTGGCGCTGGCCGAGGAGGGCGTCCGCTACCTCGGTCGCGCGATCGCGCTTCGCCCCCATTACACGGACGCCCTCACGTACATTGCTCTTCTGTACCGTCAGGAATCATTCGCGCTGTTCGATGATCCGGTGGCCTGGGAGCGCGTGGTGGGTCAGGCCGTGGCGTCCGCCAGTCGAGCCGCCCACAGGAATTGAACAGGAATGGCTTTCGAAAGCTACCTACAGCAGGGCTCGGTCCGCCCCACCCGGGGACGGCGGATCACTTATACGGTGTCGCTGGCGCTGCACGGAGCGGCGGTCCTGGCTGCTGTCGCCTATTCGTTCTGGCACGTCGACGAGCTGAGCCCGCCTTCTGTGACCGTGACTTTCGTGTCGGCGGCCGCCGCGCCGCCACCGCCGCCACCGCCACCGCCGCTCGGTGGGGGTGCCCCCGCCGCACCAAAACACAAGGTGGTACCTCACCCCAAGGTGGAGATCGCCGCCAAGGTGCCGGAGATGGTGCAACCGAAGGTGGAGCAAAAGGCCGAGACGATGATCGCGGTGCCCAAGGAAGCCCCTGCGCCGCCGAAATCCGACACCACCGGGGGAACGACAGCCGGGCCGGGGGGCCCCGGTGTCCCGGGCGGCGTCAAGGGTGGTGCCGCCAACGGCGTTGCTGGCGGTGTGGAAGGAGGAACCGGGATCAAGCCCACGCCCACCAAGTTCCTGCCCCCGCGCATGGGGGAACAACAGAAACTATCAGGAGCCCAGCCGGAATTTCCCACCCACCTGGCGGTGGCGGGGGCCCTCTATCATGTGGTGGCGAAAATTTGCGTGAACACGGCGGGGGGCGTCGATAGCGTGACCTTGCTCAAGCGCGCCCACCCCACCCTCGACACTAATGTGGCGACCACGGTCAAGGCCTGGCGTTACCGGCCGTTGATGGCGAACGGTGTCCCCGTTCCCTTCTGTTATCCCGTCCAGTTCGACTTCAAATCCGAATAGGAGACCACTAGATGAATTTCACAGTGATGGGTCTTTGGCACGAGATGGGCACCATCGCCCGCGGCGTGGTGCTGGTCCTGATCGCCATGTCGGTCTACTCGCTGGGCATCGCCGTCGAGCGGCTCTTCGCTTACCGCCGCGGCAAGCTGCGGTCCCTGGGTTACGTCCGTGCCCTGGCTCCCATAATCGCCCAGGCAGGCAAGCTGGAATCGGCGCGCGGGATGGAGGACAAGTTTCCCGGCAGCCCGGTGGCCCGGGTGGTGGGGACCGGGGTGGGGGAGTTCGCGCGCGGCCTGGAACTGCGGGCGGCCGGCAACCGCGATTACGATGTCGTGGACGGGGCGGTGCGGGCCATGGAGCGCACCAAGGATCGGGAGCTGGCCAACCTGCGCCGCGGATTGCCGGTGCTGGCCACGGTGT
>JBDSME010000631.1:0-3815 GCA_039916065.1 Polyangia bacterium | reverse complement strand
ACGCCGCATCGAACGCGTGCTCCGTCAGCGCCTGGCGCAGCCCCTCGGTCTTCCACACCGCTGTATGGATGGCCGAGCCGTGCGTGAAGGGATTGATGCCCTGGGCAAGAGCCTCAGGGTTGCGATGCACGATCATGCGCATGCCCGAATCGGCCGCCACCCGGTCGCGCATGGCGTACATCTCGCGGAACTTCCAGGTGGTGTCGACGTGCAGCAGCGGGAACGGCGGCGGCGCCGGAAAGAACGCCTTGCGGGCGATGTGGAGCATGACGGCGCTGTCCTTGCCCATCGAATAGAGCATCACCGGGTTGTCGGTCTCGGCGACCGTCTCCCGCATGATGTGAATGCTTTCGGCCTCGAGCCGCTGCAGGTGAGTGAGGCTCATCGTCCACCATTCAGAAACGTGCGGAGGCGCCCGCAGGATGAAGCCGGAATACTAGCGGTTGCCTCCGTGAGTATCCACCAACGCGGGGCGCCTGGCGGCGGGGGCCCCTGTCTTTTTCCTTGCACTGACATGTCTTGTATTATAGACATAAAGGGCACGGACGGAGACAGACGGAGACAGACGGAGACCAACAATGACAGGTGTTTCATGATGCTAGTCGTCGCAAAAGATCCACATGCCCCTGCTCCTGGGGGTTTCTCCGCGGAAACGCGCCGCCGTCGCACGGAGGCTGCCCCGGTCGAGTTTACTATCGGAGACATCACGCGCGAGGCGACAGACGCCATCGTCAACCCGGTGGGTCCCGGACTGGTCGACCTGGCCATCCGGCGCGCCGCCGGGGCGGAGCTTGTCGACGCCTTCCACCTGGCGCGCACGGCGCTTTCGGGCGGTCGCCTGGCGCGTGGGCAGGCGGTGGTGACGCCCGGCTTTGGCCTCGCGGCCGGCCACGTCATTCATTGCTGCCCGCCCGTTTACGCGGATGATCCCGAGCAGGCGCGCAGGGATCTGGCCACGTGCCACCGCGAGGCTCTGCGGCTGGCGCGGGTTCATGGGTTCACATCCGTGGCCTTTCCTGCCATCGGGACGGGCGTCTACCGGTATCCGGTCGCCGAGGCCGCCCGGATCGCCGTTGACGCAGTCACCGCGGAACTGCGCGCCCACGCGACGCCCATGCTCGTCCGGTTCGTCTTGTGGTCTCCTGCCGTGCTGGCCGCCTACGCATCCGCGTCGAACCGGTGATTCCCTGGTGACCATTTACGGCGGCGCGTGACGATTTCCAGCAGCGCGTGCTGTGTGGTATGCGGCCCGAATGAAGCCCTTGCCCGGATCATCCCTGGTCAGCGGCGTCGCGCTGGCGTTCCTCCTGCTGGTCGGAGCCGCGGTGCGAGCCGACCCGCGGCCTTCCCTGCCTCCCGCGACGTTCGAGCCGATTCAACCTCTTCCTTCGGCGCCACGCCCTCGGGCGCCGGCCGCTCCCGCGGAGGTCGCGGAGGCCCCGGCGGACGCGCTTGTGACCCCCAGCGGGCTGGCGTCCAAGATCCTTGCGAAAGGCAAAGGTGGCGCCCATCCGGGCCCTCGCGACCGGGTGATCGTTCATTACACGGGCTGGACCAGCAGCGGGCGCACCTTCGACAGCAGCATCCCGAACGGTGAACCGGCGACACTGGCACTGGACGCCGTGATCGCGGGTTTGACAGAGGGTCTTCAGCTGATGGCGAGCGGGGAGAAGCGCAGGTTCTGGATTCCATCCAGCCTCGCCTACGGGGACAAGTCAACGCGACCGGATGCGCCGGCTGGTGCCGTGGTCTTCGATATAGAACTTGTCGATTTCATCGCCACGCTCGAACCGCCCCAGGTTCCCGTGGACGTGGACGCTGCCCCGAAAGACGCGAAGAAGACTGCCTCGGGGTTGGCCTACAAGATCCTCAAACGGGGAAAGAACAAGCAGCACCCGGTTGCGTCCAGTTCCGTTGAGGTTCACTACAGCGGATGGACCCCGGATGGAAGAATGTTCGATAGCTCGGTGGCGCGGGGCAAATCAACCACGTTTCGCCTGGACGGCGTCATCAAAGGTTGGACAGAAGGTGTGCAACTGATGGCAGTCGGTGACAAAGCCCGGTTCTGGATCCCCGGCAACCTGGCTTACGGCGACAAGCCAGCACGAGAAGGCACGCCGACCGGCCCCCTGGTGTTCGACATTGAATTGCTGTCCATCAGGTAGCGAATTCTTCACTCCCCGTGCGGCGGTCAAATCGTTCGATGGCGACCTGACCTCCGTCGGGCCCATGGGGAGTTCAACTTGATCTCATTACCGGGATTGGCCCCTCTCCGCCGGCCTGAGGCCGGCTGCCTCCCCCCCTGGGGAGGCTTTCGGAACCACTGACACGTCGGCCAGCAGCGCCAAGTGAACGGCTTTGCCGTTAGGACCCGATCAGGAATAACTTGAGCAGGTCACTGTGTTTCCGGGACCCCCGGGCGCGTGAAAACCGCGTCGTTACCGGTGTCAAATTCCGTTATTCGACGTCATCGAGGGGCCCAGAGTGCAGCGGCGGCTCGATCCTCGTCCTGACGGTGCGCCCGCGCGCGCGTCAGCGCAGACGACGCGGGCGGCCGCGAGGCGCGACAAGGATGAGGGCGAACAACAGGAGCGCGCCGCACCACGGCTCGGCCGGAGAGCCGCCGGTCACGCGGCAGCCACAACCGCTTCCGTCTGGGCTCGCTCCTGCAGAACCGTTGCCGGTGGCGCCGTCCGTGGGAACGCCGGCGCCTCCTGTTCCGACGTTGCCGGTCCCTACGCGACCGCCCGTATTCGTGGAATTCGCGTCCTGCGGGCCCTCCGTGGGATCGACACGGGCGTCTTCGGCACCTCCGCCGGAGGCATCCTGGCGGCCGGCGGCCGGGTCTTCGCGGCCATCGGCCCCAACTCCGCCGTCGCTGGTTACCGTCGAAGTATCGGTCGGAGCATCGAAAGCGGCGGCGCCGTCCGCCCCCGGACCGCCGCCGTTGGCCCCTCCATTCCCACCATCCATGGAGCCAGCGCCTCCATCCGCCTGCCCACCACCGGCACCGCAGGAGTCGGGGGCGCCGCCCGCCAGGGCGTTCAGGTAGTCCTCCAGATTCGTGTAGCCGTCGCCGTCGGCGTCAGCCGCGCCGTCGCTGGCATCGTCGACCTTCAGTCCGTGCGCCGCTTCCCACGTGTCCGGCATCCCGTCGCCGTCCTTGTCAAAGCCAGCCGGCCGCGAGACCATGGGCATGCTCGGCTGGCCGCCCACGGCTTTCTCGTCGGCCACGATGGCGCCCTTCGTTCCCAGGGACGTGACGTACCCCAGCAGACGTTGATCGACGGCATCTCGGCACAGGGAGGAACCCGCCTGCGCCACCAAGCTCGCGTACGCGGCGCTGGCGCTCTCCACCGTGACGGACACGGGAGGGACGTTGTGCGCTGCTGTCTCGAAGGTCGGGGGCGAGTCACCCTGGAAGTCACTGGCGACGACCGCCCGTCCCATAAGCTGTCCGTCGCGGTCCAGATCGACGAGGTTGCCGCTGTTGAACACCCGATCGGTCGTGGCATAGCCGGTAACGAAACCACCGGTCGATGACGGGCCCTTGATGAAGAAGTTGTTGATGATGTCTTCGTACCAGTTGGCACCGGAGTGCCCGCCACCCAGGCCATTGCCGCCCCAGTTGTAGACGACATTGTTGATGTACTGCCCGTTGGCCTTGAACTTGGGGCTGCGGCTTTGGCTGCTCATCCACAAATTGTGGCTGAGCGTGATCTTGTCGGCGCTGTCGACCAGGCCGCCAAAACGCTGCGGATCGATGCTCTCACCCAGGAGCGAATATTGAATGGTGACCGACGAAGTATTGCCTG
>JBDSME010000630.1:0-46183 GCA_039916065.1 Polyangia bacterium | reverse complement strand
TGCTGCGCATGCTGGCGGTTGCTCCGGAGCGCCGGGGAGAAGGTCTCGGATATCTGTTGGTGGAGACCGCGACCGAGCGGGCCCGCAACCAGGGGGTACGTTCACTGTACCTGGTCACCGACGGCGCGCAGGGGTATTTCGGGCAGCGGCTGGGCTTCGAGGTGGTCGATCGCAAGGACGTCGATCCACGCATCGCCACCACTGCCGAATACTTGCTGGCGCGTTCCAAGAGCGCGACCTGGATGCGCAAGCCCCTGTGAACGCCAGTGCCGACAGTCTCGTGGCGGCGCCGGACGCAGTCGCGCTGGAACATGCTCGTCAGGTGGCGGAATCGGTGGCCCGGGACGCCGGCCGTCTGTTGCTGGAAGGGTGGGGCACGCGGCCGACGGTGGAGTTCAAGTCAGAGGACATCAATCTGGTCACCGAGTTCGATCGCCGTTCGGAAGCGCTGATTGTGTCTCGGCTGGCCGCCGCTTTTCCCGACGACACCGTGGTGGGGGAGGAGGGCAGTGAGGTGGGCGCCCGGGGGCGGCACGGCGGTGGCCGCGTCTGGTATGTCGATCCCCTGGACGGCACCACCAATTTTTCCCACGGTTTTCCGCTGTTTTCCGTGTCGATCGGGCTTGCCGTGGAGGGACGAGCCATGGTTGGCGTGGTGGAGGCTCCAGCGGTGGGGTGGTCTTTTTCGGGGGTGGTCGGTGGCGCCGCCCGCTGGAACGGCCGCGACATCGCGCCGTCGCGGACCGCCGACGTGAAGCATGCGCTGGTGGTGACCGGCTTTCCGTACGCGCGAAACCCTGCCCAGGACAATCTGGCGGAATGGGAAGCAATGGTTCGCGCCACGCAGGGTACGCGGCGGCTGGGGTCGGCGGCGCTGGATCTCTGCTTCGTGGCGTGCGGCTGGCTGGATGCCTACTGGGAACGGATGCTCCATCCTTGGGATCTGGTGGCGGGCGCCGCCATCGTGAACGCCGCCGGCGGGCTGGTCACCGAGCTGGATGGGACGCCCTTCGACGGGGAGACCGGCCGCGTCCTGGCCACAAATGGCCTCATCCATGAGGAGATGCAGGCCATCCTCCGGCAGGTCGCGCAAACGTCCCAGACCCCCTGGCCCTGAAGGCCCGGCGAATGCGGCGACGGCTCGCCGCGTGCCATCATGACTCCGTGAATCCGCCGGCAAGATTCCCCCGTTTGCCGGTCGCCGTCGCGCTGCCCATCGGCGTCGTGGTGATCGTGACCGCTGCTTTTTTCTATAGCGCAACCACGTTCATCGGCGACGATCACCTGTTCCTGGCCTTCGCGCGCTACGTCCCCGATCCGCTGATTGCCTTTGTGCGGGATCAGCACGGCGGCGAGTTCTATCGACCGTTGCCCATGGTGGTGTGGTGGCTGCTGGGGCGTCTGGCGGGTGGGGCCAAGTGGCCGTTCGCAGCGCTGTCGTTTGCTCTTCATCTCGTGGTCAGCCTGGAGTTGGGGGCATTGGTGCTGGCCGTGCGCCGCCGCGAGCAGACGGATCCGTTGCAGTCGAGTGACGGCGCACCCGCCAGCGCCCTGCGAGCAGGAATCATTGCCGCCCTGCTTTTCTTCGTCGCCCCCATCACCCAGGAAGCCGCCTTCTGGTACGCCGCCTCGACCGACCTCTTCGCCACCGCGTTCGGGTTGGGCGCGCTGCTGGCGTGGTCGCGCGCGCGCTTCATGCTGGCGCTGCCGCTCTTCGCGGCGGCATGCTGGTCGAAAGAGACGGCGCTGGTCCTGCCAGCGCTGGCGGTGCTGATCGTTCCAAAACAGCCCCAAAAGGAGTTTGAACAGCCAGGACCGTCTCGATTCCGTTTCATGCTGGCGCGGGTTGCTCCTTGGGGAGTGGTGGCGCTGCTGTTCTTGCTCGCCCGCACGGCCGTTCTGCGCGGCTTGGGAAACATCGTCAGCGATGGCGAACCATCGGCGACCTTGCCGGGAAAGCTGCTGCAGCTCACCGCTGGCCTGATCCATCTGGTCGCGGGCTCCGCGATTTCCAACGAACCGCTGGCGTGGATTCTGGGCCTGCTCGCCTGGGCAGCGCTGCTGATCACCGCCCACCAGCGCCGGCGCCTCGCCCGCCGCGTTGCCGCTCCCCTTGCGTCCGGTTCGGCATCTGCGCGCGGACCCTACCTCCCACTGGCGTGGGTTGTCGTCTCCCTCGTGCCGTTGCTGGCGGCACCCTGGATCGTGGGAGCGCGGTATTTTTATCTGCCGGCCGTGGGACTGGCCTGGTTCGCGGCAGAGGTCCTGGCGCCAGGCCCCACTCCCCTCGCCGTGGCGATGCTGGCTGTCCTGGCCGGCCTCAGCGTGGGACAGGCATGGCAACGTCGGGCTGACGTCACTTCATACGAAGCGCGTCTCTCCGCCACCCGCCGCGCCGTCGCCGACGGACTCGCTCACGGAGTCAACACTTTCCACGTGGCGGCCGGCATCAAGGATCTGGACCTTGCCGTGAAGGAGGATCTCCGCTTCGCCCCCCATGAGCCAGACCTCCTGGTCCTCGGCGACGTGCCGTCATCGTTCGTGGCGTTGCCTCCGGCGCGCGGTGCTACGGTGGACTTTCTTCTGGCGCGGCCTCAGGTCCCCCCCAGCGGCGCCTATGCTTTCGGTGCCCGTCGCGTTGTGGGCCTCGCCCGGCGCGGTGACGACCCCACCCTCGACGAGGTGGTGGCCCATTTTCCCGCCATCCGCTTCATCCGGCTCCGTCTCGGGCCCCAAGGCCACATCATCCCCCGCGACGTCACCGACAAGATCACCGGTGAAGCGGCCGAGGATGATTCAATCGGCGATTAATCGGGTCTGGACGGAAGCGGATGCACGGCGTGCGCACGCCGGCAGGACGATGTCCCGCCTTCCCCGCCGCAGCGACGAGGTGACACAAATGGGCGTTCGTTCCATCGCTCGCCGATCGAAGGCGTCAATCGGTTGACACGGTACTCAGTCGTGCCTAGGATGCCTACGTCTTTTTGTGGATCTGCTCCGAGCAACCCTGCCGCGGGCAAGTGAAGCGAGAGAGGACTCAAACTTGAAAACCTTGACCAAACTAATCACCGGAACTCTCCTGGTTTCCAGCACCGTCTTCGCGCAGCCCAGCGCACCTGCTGGAACTGCCTCGGGCGGAGGCGCATCCGCCGGCGGCGAGGTCGACATTTCAGTCGGCCAAAAGCCGACGCTGACAGTTGATGAGATGACAAGTCAGGCCCGGCAGTACCAACAGAGCATGACCCAGGTGCTGCAGCGCGTCCAAGTGCTCCAGGAAACGGCGCGCAAGCAGAAGGACATCATCAAACTCAACTGCGTGTCCGACAAGCTGGTTCAAGCGAAAGTGAACGCCAGCATTGCGGACCAAGCGATGACCGCCTTACAGGAGAACATAGCGAAAGCCGATGAAGGTGGGAGAACCCACGAGTTTACCCGACTCACCATCATCAATCAGAAGGTCTTGGTGCTGGGCGCCGAGGCCGAAAATTGTATTGGGGAGGATTTAACCTTTGTCGGAGCCACGAGAATCGATGTCGAGGTCGACCCCAACATCCCCAATTCGGATCCGACCCAGCCGGGTATTCCGGTGGCTGCGGTCGAACGCCCCCCGGCTGCCAGCACTTATCGGTAACCGGACGAACCCAGAGACGATTGACTATTTTCGCTCACCGCTTAACACCAATATTACTCAGCGCATGACACTACGAATCTCGTTGGGATGCGTTGCGGTGGCGGCGGTGCTGCTCACGGCGCGTGAGGGACAGGCGCAGCAGCAACTCGGCCCCGTCAGCGGCGGGGTGGTGACGTCCACGGCAAAGCCCTTGTCGCCTGAAAATGGCGTTCGGCTCGGGGACGGCGCACTGCTTCACGCAGGAGTCGGCGTCGAAGCCGGCTACGACAGCAATGTCTTCTATAACGATAGTGACCGCGCCGCCTCGGCGGTGCTTCGCGTCACCCCGTTCATGGAGCTGACCAATACTTCTCGCAACGGTGAGGTTCCTTCGGGGCTTTTCTACGACCTGCGCGCACTGGTGCTCTACCGTGAGTATTTCAGCGACCAGCCTGACGTCACCAGGTTGAGGTCCTTTTCTCCAACTGTGAACGCCGCCGTGGAGCATAACTCGCGGGGTTCGCTAGCTGTTGGTGCCACCGAAATATATACCCGCGCCGAGGACGCTCCATACACGCGGGGGACGACGGAGCAGCTGATCATCCGAAACAACAACACGGCTACAGCCCAGTTGCGGTGGGCGCCCGGCGGTGGTCGACTGCAGGGCCTGGTTCGATACACGAACACGATTGACTGGTTCGAGACGGATTACCTCAAGCCCGCTAACGCAATGGGGCACGAAGGAATGCTCGACCTGAGCTGGCGATGGCTGCCGAAAACGGCGCTGTACCTGCAACTGCGGCAGGGATACATCAGCTATTTCAACTCCGACCCCGGGATGACTTTGTCAGCTACCCAGAAATCGTCCTCTTACCCCCTGCGGGCGGTGGTGGGTATTCGCGGCCTGGTGACCGAGAAAACCTCTGTTGCTTTGGCGCTCGGTTACCAGAACGGTTTCTACTCAAATGGGGTCAATACCGGGGGATTCCTCGGATCCACCTCCGCTGCGGCCGAGGTGGTCTACCTGCCCATTCTCTCAACGCGGTTGTCGTTGGGTGTCCGCCATGATTTCCAGAATTCCGTAATTGGCAATTTCTATTACTCCGATGGGACCTACGCTACCGCCTCACAGCAGATTTCTGACCGCTTCGTGGGACAACTCTGGGGCTCCTACGACTACCGCCGCTACTATGGCCTGCCGGGGGCGCAAGATCCGCGGCGAGACAAGTTTACCCAAGCAGGCGTGATTCTGGACTATTACCTGAAGACGTGGGCTTATGCCGGCGTTTCGTACACCCTGAATGTCAACCGCAGTGACTATATGCCGATGGGTAATGCGTTGGCCGGGGTGAATTACACGAAGCATCAGACGTTTGCCCGGGTCGGTATCACGTACTAGGATAGAGGTTATATGTTTCGCGTGGGGCAAGTCGCTGGAATCAGCGCCATTCTTGTTGTTATGGCCGCCAGCGGTCTCGGGGTGGGCTGTTACAAGAGCGCGCCTCCTCCGGTCTCAGTGGGCGTCATGGAGCAGATGCCGCCGGACGATCAGGTCGGCGTTGACGACATCTTCGACGTCCGCGTGTTTGGCGAGAACGATTTGTCCAGCACCTATCGGGTTGCCTCGGATGGCACCATCGACTTCCCTCTCGCCGGTAGAATCCAGGTGGCTGGGCTTCGAACGGGAGACATCCAGAAAAAGGTGACCGAGCGCCTGCGTGAGGGCTACCTCAAGAATCCGCAGGTGACCGTGGTTATGAAGGAATGGAACAGCCGGAAGGTATCCGTGCTGGGGCAGGTGCAGAAGCCCGGTCCAGTGGCTTACCATCCCCACATGACGATCATAGATGCGATTGCTCTGGCCGGTGGCTTTACGGGCATCGCGGCCAAGAATTCCGTGAGTCTGCGTCGGGAGGGTGGCGGTAAGGTGGAGAGCCGCGTCTATCGCGTTGCGGACATCACCGAGGGCCGATCGAGCAATATCCCCGTTCTTCCCGGAGATCTCGTGGTGGTTGAGGAGCGTCTGTTTTAGCCACGTGGAGTTGCCGGCCGCAGCCCGCCGGGCCAGTAGCTCACGCTCCAAACGGTCCTCCTCCTCGCGCCAACGAGGGCGCCGCAATGGCCTGGCCAACTTATCGCTAGGCCTGGCGCTCGCTGCGCTCGTTCTGGCACCTCTCGCCGCCGGCGGAGTTCACCGTCCCGCGTTGATTGTCCTTTGCCTGATGGTGATGGCGTCTACGGTTGTCTTGGCCGTTGCCGGGTCGCGCTCTGGCCGCCGGATCAAGATCTCCGCCGTCGCACTTTTTCCGGCGGTCTTTGTCGTGCTCACCGCGCTGCAGCTGCTGCCGCTGCCGCCTGGCCTCGGCGACCGGCTGGATCCACGCGGGGCTGCGCTCTTGGCGCAGGGAGGGGGAGGAACCGCTGGTTGGCGCCCCCTGACCCTGGATTCCCCCGCTACCGTTCAGGTGCTGGCGCGATCTGTGGCGGCTTTTTTAACGTTTGTTCTCGCGTACCACTGGGCCGCCAAGAGAACCGGACGGTCGCTGTTTCTCCGCGCTGTGGCTATCACGGGAGTGGCGGCAGTGGTGATCGGTCTTGGGCACCGTATCCTCGCCATCACCACAATCTACGGATTATTCACCAATGGCCGTCACGCCGCCCTGCTGACAGGTCCATTCGTCAACGCGAACCACACGGCGGAATTCCTCGAGCTGGCCACCTTCACGGCGATTGCGTGTGCACGACAGAGCGCCACGACCATCACGCGCGCTTCGTGGTTCGGAGCCGCGGCCATCAGTGCCGCAGGCGCCCTGGCGACTCTCTCTCGCTCATCGGTCTTTGCTCTTGGGATCGGTGTCGCCGTCCTGATCCTCGGTCGTACTGTCGAGAGGGTCCCCGAGCTGTCAACGCCCTTGCCGCCTCGGCGTGGGTGGCTGGCGGTAGTTGTCGGGTTGATCGCCGTCGGAGTGATCGCCGTCAGCATCGGCGCGGGGCAATTGCTGGACCGATTCCGAGCCAATGCCGTGGGCAGCGACATGCGGCTGGGAGTGTGGCGCGACAGTCTCACCGTGCTGCGTGCCCACCCCTTTGGGATCGGTCGGCAAGCGTTCGACGTCGTGTACCCCATTTATCGCACCATGGAGATTGGGCGACCGGTGCGGTTCTCTTTCGTCGAGAACGAACCTTTGCAGATGTTGATCGATTTCGGTTACTGGGGGTTCGCCCTCGTGGTGTGTGCGGCCGTGCTTCCGCTGCGTCACCTCGCCAAACATGGTCGCAGGGACGGGCTCGAGCTGGGTCTGCTGGCCGGCGTCACCGCCATTGCCGCCCACAGCGTAACGGATTTCGGGCTGGAGACCTTGGGTGTGTTGCTCCCCTTCATGGCCGTCCTGGGAACCCTGTTGGGCCGCAATCACCCTGTGTCGCCGCTGCCTGACCTCGCCACCCTTCCGGAATCCACCGACCACCAGCGGACGACCCGAGTCGTGCTGGCCGGGCTAGGGGGGGCGGTGATCGTGGGCTGCTTGTCGCTGTGGGCGACGGTGCGGAGCAGCGGCCGAGATTTCGACGCCGAACTCAAGGGTGTTGTCGGGGCGCATGATCGTCGAGAGGTGATCTGGGCAGCCCGCCAGGCTCATCCCCTCGACTATTATTACCCACTGGTCCTTTCGACGGTGGAACCACTGGTGTCGCCCAACGGGGGACCCTCGCCCCGGCTGCGTGCCCTGAATCAGGCGCTGCGCCTGTGTGCGAATTGCCCGGAGGTCCATTTACAGGTGGCGCGCACGATGTGGCGGCTGGGAAGGCGGCCGCAGGCGTTGTCGGAGTGGGCGACCGCCACGCGCAACCAACCGGCGATCTTTCGTCAGTCCCTGGACGAGTTGACGCGACTGGGAGCCCAGCCGCTGGAGCTGACGCGCTTGGCTGATGACAATCCGCAGCGCATTTTGGAGGTGGCGCAGTTCATCCTGGTGCGTCCCCATCCAGAGCGGGCGGCGCCTGTCATCGATTCCGCCTCCGCGATGGGGGCTCCGAAGCTGGAAGTGGCGCTCTTGCGAGCCCGAATGGATCTGTCGACCAACGCTGACGCCGAGCTGACCGGAAAGGCGCTGGCGGACGCACGATCGTTGGCCCCCGACGATAGCCGGGTGGCGCTTCTAGACGCCGAGTACATGGTGAGACAGGGTGGTAAGGATGCGGCTTCAGTGGCGCTGGCGACCGTCGAGCGCGCGCTCGACCGGAAACCCTCGGACCTGGACCTGCAGCGAAAGCGGATCGAGCTGGTGTCCCGTTTCGAGCGCTGGACCGCCGCGGAACGCGCCATCCTTGGTTACAAACAGGCACTGCAGGAGGTGGGACGCTCGACCGTCGAGGCGAACCTGGCGGCAGCAGGAATCTATGTGGCGCTCGGGCGGGTGCGAGATGCAATGGCGGAGTTTCGGATCGCCACCATGGCGTCACCGGACGACGCGGGGTTGTGGCGACAGTTTGCCTCCACGGCGGAAGCAGCGCGCTACTTCACGGTGGCGCGCGACGCGTACGCCGAGGTCATGCGCTTGGCGCCTGACAAGCAGGCCAGCGAGGCTCTGCGCCGCATGGACGACGAGCAGGCCGCCGCGCGTCTGGGGATCCGCAGAGACACCGCCGGCCACATCGTCCCCAGAGCCGACGCGCCAGGTCCATAAACGCGACCCATGTGTTAGGCTACCCGCCGCGCAAAAATGGGCAGTGTTCTCGTCACCGGCGTCACCGGACAGCTTGGCTACTTTGTGGCCGAACAGCTCTCGCAGCGGGGCGACACGGTGTGGGGCCTGGTCCGGCAGTCGACAACTGGCCGCAACGCAGGGGATGCATCACTGCCGTACCACCCCATCACCGGCGATCTGTTGGACGAGTATTCCCTTCTTTCCATCATGGAACAGGTGCGGCCGGATCGGATCTTCAACTTTGGGGCTCAGAGCGTGATTCCAGCCTCCTGGACGCAGCCCATCCTGACCTCCCAGTATACGGCTTTGGGACTGGTGCGATTGCTGGAGGCCGTTCGACGAGCCGCACCGGGCTGTCGGGTCCTCCAGGCGGGCTCCAGCGAGCTGTTCGCCGAAGCGGAGCGCTCTCCGCAGGACGAGGAAACACCAATTCGGCCGCTCAATCCATACGGGATCGCGAAGGCTTTTGCCTATCACACCGTCAGGGCCTACCGCAGAAAATACGGGCAGTTCGCCACCAACATCATTTTCTTCACCAACGAATCGCTGCGTCGCACGCCTGAGTTCGTCTTCCGAAAGGTCACCCGGGGAGTAGCGGAGATCGTCGCTGGGCGTTCGACACATCTGACCCTGGGAAATTTGGACACGGTGCGCGACTGGGGATACGCCCCAGAGTACGCTGCGCTCTCGGTCAAGCTACTCGATCTGGACAAGCCCGACGATTTCGTGGTCGCCACCGGTGAGGGCCACACTGTCCGGGACCTGGCCTCCTCGGCCTTTGGTCTGGTCGGGTTGGACTGGACCAAGTTTGCCCGTGTCGACGACACTCTGGTGCGGCCGAGCGAACAGATGCCCATCATTGGCAACACGGCTAAGTTGCAGCGTACCTTGGGGATCACTCCCCGCATCAAGTTCGAAGGGATTCTGCGTATCCTCCTCGCGGCCGACCTTCGCCTGCTGGGCTGCGAGGTCCCGTTCGACAGCCCGAGCAGCAGCGTCACGGCTGACGCCCCCATTCAGCGATGAAGTCGCCCGTTCGCGACAGCGCCTGGCCCGAAAGCTGGAAACAGAGCCACTATTTCGATCAGGCCGAAGTGTTCGGCCAGGTTTCCCCGGAGATGCGGGGCTACGCCTACGCGTACCAGGCCCGGGCGGACAACACCTTCGACATGATCCGGCGCGCCGTGCCTACCGGCGCGCGAATTTTGGACGTGGCGGCGGCGCAAGGAAACTTCACCTTGCGGTTGGCCGAGGCTGGGTACGACGTGACCTGGAATGACCTGCGCGAGGAGCTGGCCGATTATGTAAGGGCCAAGTGGGAATGCGGCGTGGTCCACTACTGTGCCGGTAACGTGTTGGATCTCCCTGCACCGATCGATAAGTTCGACGCTGTTTTGATCGCCGAGGTGATCGAGCACGTGGCCCACCCCGACCAGTTCCTGCGGCGCATCGCCACACTGGTCAAGCCTCAAGGGGTCATCATCATGACCACCCCGAATGGGGGCTACTTCCGCAACCGATTGCCTCGGTTTTCCGACTGCCCGGACCCGTCGCTGTTTGAAAAGGATCAGTTCAAGCCGGACTCCGACGGGCACATCTTCCTCTTGCACGAAGACGAGCTGTATCGGCTGGCTGGTCAGGCGGGATTGTGCGTGGCCGAATTGCGAATTTTCACCAACCCGTTGACACAGGGACACTTGAAGTCGGGTTTGTTGTTGCCGTTCTTGCCCAGGTCGTTGGTGAACCTGGTGGAACGGGTCACGGTGCGGACACCACCGGCGCTGAGACGCAAGCTGCATACCCATTTCGCGGCCGTGTTGCGCCCCGCCTCATCCCCAGGAGAGTCGCTGAAACCAGCCAGTGAAGGTCCATGAAGTCGATCACAGAGCCACTTCGGCAGTTGCTGAAAGCGCATCTGGGACCGGCGGAAATTGCGCGGCTGCGCAAGGCCTACTGGAAGGTGCAGAGGTTGTCGACGACGGTGCGTCACCCGCGCAGCCTGCGCGGGATTGGCGAGACTTTCAATGCCGGCAAGCACCTCTGGTACTACCCCTTATACGAGCGGCACTTCGGACCTCTGCGGGCGCGCCGTCTCAACCTGCTGGAGATCGGAATCGGTGGCTACGATACGCCGGTGGCCGGCGGCGGATCGCTGCGGATGTGGGAGACCTATCTGCCCCGGGCCCGCGTCGCTGGCGTGGACATCTACAACAAGTCACCGCACGACAGCGGGAGGGTGCGCACCTTTCAGGGTAGCCAGGCGGATCCCGACTTTCTCCGCCACGTCGTCGCAACCATTGGTCGCCCTGACGTGATCATCGACGATGGCAGCCACATCAGCGAACACGTGATCGCGTCGTTCCAGGTGCTGTTTCCGCTGCTGGCCGACGACGGTATCTACGTGATCGAGGACACCCACGCATCCTACTGGGATACCTTTGGTGGGTCGTCCGATGACTTGAGTGATACCCGCACCACCATGGGGTTCGTGAAGCAACTGTTGGACGGGCTGCACTACGAGGACATTCGGTCCGCCACGCGAGCGGCCGGAGAGTTCGATAGCAGCGTCGTAGGGGTGCACTGCTACCACAGCATCGTCTTCATCGAGAAGGGGTCGAATGTCAGCGCCATCCCCGCCGGCTCGATCACCGATGAAGGCATGACCAAGCTGCCGCGCGAGCACGTCGTTCCCTCATAAGCGGATCTGTAGCGCAGATGATCCGGGCCCTGGTTGTCAACGACTACTCGCTGCGCGCAAGTTGGGACGCCGGGAATAGCGGAGAGTCGCCTCTGCATTTTCTGTACGGGACCGACTACCTGGCGGCGCACGGATTCCAGGTGACGCTCCTGTCCGAGGAACGTTCACGCTGGCTGGCGGCGTTGGACCGCCGCCTGAACCGATCGCGCGAGATCATCGGGAGCATCGATAGGCAGGTGGCGGCGCTGGGGATGCTCGGCGACGCGGACGTCATCTACGCCGCCTGCCAGACTCAGATCCAGGCCCTGAGCTACCTGCGCGCCTTGGGTCTGATTCGGGCGCCTTTGGTTTGTCTGGCGCATCACCCGCTGGTGCGGGGGCGGCTGGGCACGGTGACGCGCCCTTTCGCCCGCCTGATGCTGCGGGGGCTGGCCGCGTTGCCTACCCTCAGCGAGAGAGTGGCGGTCGAGGCGAATGGCCTGTCACCGAACCGTCCCATCGCCACGGCGTTGCGCTGGGGGCCGCATGCAAGTTTCTATCCCCAGGCGGAGTATCCCGGCGAGGGGATCCTGGCCGCGGGACGCACGGCCCGCGATTTTGTGACCTTCGGTCGTGCCGCGACCCAGGTCGCCGTTCCGGCCACCATCCTCTGCCCGGAGTCCAGCGTTCAGCCGGTGTTCGGCGCGTTCGGTCCCACCGTGCGCCTGATGGCGCCCCGCCAATTCTTGGAGTACCGGATTACGGCCCGAATGTTTTCCCAGGCGCGGGCGTTGGCCATCCCTATGGTCGCGCAGGACGGATTGTGCGGCCTGACCAGCCTGCTCGATGCGCTCGGGGCGGGAAAGCCCGTCATCATGACCCGCAATCCGGGTATCGACCTCGATGTGGAGGAGATGGGCATTGGGCGATGGGTCGAGGCCGGTGACGTGAACGGCTGGTGCGAGGCCCTGCGATTCTTCACCGATCACCCCGATGCCGCCGCGACAATGGGCCGACGGGCCCGCGCGCTGGTCGACGGGGGCTTGAACTATGAATCGTTTTCGCGCAGTGTCGCCGGCATCATCCGCCGCAGCGTCACCGGCCTTGGCGGAGTAGACGAGGATCGCTGACGATCAAATGGCGCCGGAGGCGACCTGGGCCCGGATCCAGGGAAGTACCTCGTCGAGCATGTCCTCAAGCGTCGTGTTCGCTTCGAATCCCAGCACTGCCTTGGCTTTTGCCACGTCGGGAACCCGGCATTGCACGTCGTGTTCGTATGGCTTGTCCGACACGTAGCGGAACGGCTTTCCCGGGTTGAGCTTCTTCCAAATAGCCTCTGCGAGCTCCAGAACGGTGTGGCCGACGGGGCTGGAAAGATTGAAATCGTCGTTGGTGGCGGCCGCGCTCTCGATGGCCAGCCGTATGCCTCGGGCCAGGTCGCCGCCGTAGGTGTAGTGGCGGACCTGGCTGCCGCTGCCGAGAAGGTGCAATGGATCCTGGCCGCGCAACAGCTTCTGCGCCAGGTCAGGCACCACGTGGCTCATGGCCAACGAGACATTGCCGCTCATGATATCGCGTCCCGTCTTGGCGCGCGCCTCACCGATGCCCACGCAGTTGAAGGGACGGCAGAGCGTGTACGGCAGCCCGTACTGTTCCAGTGCCCCCTTGGCGTAGTACTCACACGCAAGTTTTTGAAACCCATAGGTGGAGCGGGGAGGGGGCACCCGAAACTGATCACCCTCCTTGGAAGGAAACATCTCGGAACTCTCGAACACCATCGAGCTGGAGAGCACGGTGATTTTTTTGAGGCGGCCCGCCTTGTGCGCGGCGATGGCGGCGTCGAACGATGAAGCCATGATGCGCTCGTTCTCCGCCAGCAGGTCGTAGGCAAACTCGTGAAAATACGAAATGCCACCAATCATGGCGGCGCCCGCCACAAAATGATCGCAGTCTGCAATCAGTTTCTTCATCAGGGCGACGTCCTTGGCGTCTCCTTCGACGAAGTGATAGCGCGGGTGTTTGGAGTAGCTCTTCTCCACGGGGCCGTATTTGGACAGGTTGTCCAGTCCTACCACCTCGTGGCCGTGCTCGAGCAGGTCGGCTACCAGGTATCCGGCGATGAAACCACTTGCTCCAGTGACTAAGGTCCTCATGGGTGCTTTCTTGCGGCGCCTAACAGCGGCTGTTCCACAAATCGTAAATAGGTTTGTTTGACGAGGGCAGGTCGCGGTATTCGGGGTGGGGTACGCCCACCACCAGCAGATCGGACCGAGTCAGCACCTCCGCCAGGGGGCTCAAGGTGGGGTCGGTTGTGACATAGGGATCGGTGGTCAGCACGGTGCGGCTCTCGATTTGCAGCACCTTCTTCAGCTTGTAGCTGAGCGATTCGCGCGTGTCGTCGCTGCCCGCCTTGAATGCCATTCCCAGGATCCCCACCGTCCGTTGTGCCAGATCAGGGTGCTTGGCCCGCACCCGATCGACCAGGAAGCGGGGCATTCCCTCGTTAATCAACATCGCCGCGTGACCCAGGAAGAACTGGTTGTCGGCGTAGGCGGCCAGTTGCATGGTGTCCTTGAACAGGCAGGGCCCGGCGGCAAACCCCGGTCCCGGCATGGCCTGGGCGCGCGGGTAGTTATGCTTCATGGCCTTGAGGATACGGGCGAAGGAGAGCCCACGTTCGCTGGCAATCATTTGGAACTGGTTGGCCACCGAGAAGCTGATGTACCGCCAGGCGTTCGTGAACAGCTTGGCCACTTCGGCTTCTTCGGCTGGCAGGTCGATCAGCTCGGGACCGATTTTCTCGAACAGCGAACGCGCCGACGCGATCGCCTCGGGAGTGGCGCCCGACACGATCTGCGGCAGGTCGCGAATTTCTCGCAGGGCGAACCCTTCGGCGACACGCTCCGGACAAAACGCGACGTGTACGGCCAGACCGCGGTCGCTGAGCAGCCGCGCCACGCGGGCGGTTGTTCCTGGGAAAATCGTGCTGCGCAGGATCAGGGTCTGACCGCTGCGCAGGTGACTCCCCAGTTGATCGAGTACCCGGTCGAAGAGAGTGAAATCTGGATTCAAGTGCTCGTCCACGGGGGTGCCGATCACCACCACGACGTGGCTGACGTCAGAGATGATCTCCGGAGTGGTGTGGACGTTCAGGGTCTTACCGATTACCGCCTGGAGCTGCTCGGTCGCCCCTTCCTCCCGGAAGGGGACGATGCCCGAGCTCACCAGCTTGGCAGCCGCTACGTCCACATCGACGATGTGAACGGGGAAATGCTGTGCCAGCGCGATGCTGAGCGGAAGTCCGACGTGGCCACAGCCACCGATGACAGCGACACTGATCTTGTTTTTCATGAATTGCGGGGGGCGTGCTGGACGAGGTGCTATCTTCGGAAATTGGTCCACGCCATGGCTCCGCGCACGTTACCAGAACCACGCCCCGGCTCAAGAGTCGACGACGTCTGTCCTCAAGGCACGTCCAGCGCGGCGCCGGAAGGGCGGCCGCGGCGCCCATTGGCTTCGGCTCCTTTTCCGATTCGGTCGGAATCTGGCGCCGTGCAGCGATGAGTGGCCCCGCGGAGGTGGCCGGACAGGCGCGCGACGCGGCGACAGGAAGGACGCAGGAGGAGTCGGCTCCTGGAACGTCTTTGGCGGTGTCCGCCACCAGATCGACGCTGTGGAACGTCTTCTCGCAGGTGCTGTCCACTCTGATCGGGCTGGCCAGCGCGGGCCTCCTTACGGTCTGGCTGCGTCCCACGGACTACGGCATTTTCGGGATGGCTTCGACGGTGGTCACGTTCTTCGGGGTGTTTGGTGACGGTGGTTTGAGCTTCGCGTTGATCCGTGGCCCCCGGCTTGGGCCAGTGGAGGAGACCACCGGCTTCACCATGGGCATGATAGGAGGGGCGGGCCTCAGCTTGGCGGCGCTGGCGGCAGCACCGGTCATGGGGTTCTATTTCGGTAGCCGCGAGGTGGGGGTGATGGCGGCCGTCCTGGCGGCCAACTTCTTTCTCATGGCACCCTCGCGGCCATCGTTCGCCCACCTCGCTCGCGAGCTTCGCTTTCGCGCCCTCTCCGTTGTGGCAATTGTAGCGGCGGTGATCGCTTCCGCTTGCGGCATCGTGGCGGCGTCGCGCGGCGCCGGGGGATGGAGCCTGGCCATCTCTACGCTGGTGGCGCCGGCGATTATGACGTTCATGTACGTCCTGGCGGCGCCGATCCGCGTGGTGCCGCGGCAGTTTTCACGGCCTCTGGCCCGGGAGCTGTCGGCGTTCGGGGCGAATCTGTCCGGATTCGCCCTGGCCATCGCCGTGGCCTGGTTCCCCATCACATTCTTGCTGGGGAGGGTGGCGGGGGCGACCGCGGTAGGTCTGTTGAGCATGGGGATGAAGCTAGTCGCCCTATCGACGCAAAAAGTGGGCACGGCTTTTTCATCCGTCTTTCTGCCAAGCATCATGCGGGTTCCCCCGGCGGAGAGATCGCGTTCGTACGTCATTGCCCTGCGCACGCTGGCGATATGTATCGCGCCTATCGCCTGGGGCGTGTTCGCCGTAGCCGACGAGCTGGTCGCCGTGCTCTCCCCTTCGTGGGCCCAGCTCGCGCCCACCCTGAAAGGCTTCGCGGTCGGCGCCTCGGTCGAGCCGCTGGCGTCCCTGCCTATCGCATGGCTCATGGCGCAGGGACGCTCGGGGACGCTGTTGCGTCTGGGCCTGTTCATGATCCCTTTGGCCTGGATCGGCTACGGCGCGGCCGCCTGGTTCGGAACCCTCCAGGCGTTCGTGGCGGCGTGGACCATCATCAGCGCGGTCAATGTGGTGGTATTTTTGGTGGTGCCCGCGGAGAACGCGCGCCAGCGGATCGCGGTATTGCGGGCCCCCATTCGACCCCTTCTGGCGGCAATGCTCATGGCGGCGGGGGTTGAATTGATGCAGCGGCTCACCGGCACCGCCAATCACCGCTGGGGCCTGGCGGTGGGCATCGTTACCGGGGTGCCGCTGTATGCGGGGCTGGCGCACCTGTTATTGCGGGAAGATTTCGCACGCACCCGGCGGTTGGTGCTCTCGTCGGTGCGGCGGCAGCGAGGTTAGCGGCGGCGGACGCTCAGGGCTGTCGGAAACGAAGCGCCAGCACCTGGATCAGGCTCAGCGAGGGGCGCCACCGGTTGAACGCGCGATCGAGCACGCGCGGAAGGGCATGCCGTCGGCCGCCGATGTGCTGATGGGCACCGCCCGCCTCCAGAACGTCCCAGTTCTCGGCGGTCAAAAATGCCACCCACTCGCTGGAGGTGGAAACATGGAGGTGGGTGGGATCAACCCAGCGATCGGACCGGAACTCCGGCGCGACTCCGTTGCTGCAATAGGGCGGCGCACCCCACAACAGGCGCAGTCGGGACTTCCAGTAGGCCAGGTTCGGCGTGGACAGCAACAACACGCCATCCGGCTTGAGCAACCTCTGCGCTTCCTTCAGAAGGTAGCGTGGCTCGATCACGTGCTCGATCACGTCTGCGCACAGAACCACATCCGCGATTTTTGCGGGCACCGGACCCGGAGTGGAATTGCCGAGGTCGACCAGGTGTGTCTCCAGTCCCGCCTGTCGCGCCAAGGCCAGAGCCTCCGGGTGCGCGTCGTATCCGATCAGCCGAGGTACATCGCCGAACAGTGCACGACTGAACACGCCGCTGAAGCATCCCAGGTCGACCGCCACCTGAGGGTTGGGGCACCACCGCCGAGCGAGTTTGCGCAGGGCCAACAGCTTGGGCTGCTGCCAGATTCCCACCGTGTCGGCACCTTCGAGCGAATGCCCCTTGACCTGGGCATCCAACCAACGGTCCGGCGTCGCTTCAGAAATATTGCTCATCAATCCTGTCGGCGTGCTGCCGTGCTTTTAGAGAGGTAACTCGGAGATCAACCACAGTCCCATGGCGCGAGACGAGTTGTTCCCTCGTGCCGACTGCTCCACCACCAGCTTCCGCGGGCTGGGGAACGAGAACGGCGGCTTCTGCAGGTTGATAGGACGGAACCACGACGTGATGATGTCGCGGTTGGCCGTCTGCTCTGGATAGGTGGTCGTCATGAGGTACTTCGAGCCGCTGTCGCGGATATTCCGGAGCGCCAAAAAGACGTCCTTTTCTGACAGATGAATCAGGCAATCCCGACAAAATACCAGATCGACCGCTGGGAGCGGGTCCGTTCGCAGATCCTTGACCAAGAACTCACGGCGCTGGCCCTGATACTTGACCTTCAGGTCATCGATCAGCTCAGGCACCAGATCGACGCCCACGTAGCGCTCCAAGGGCAGCGGGATCTCCGAGATCCAGGCAAGATCCCCGCAGGGCGCGTCCAGCATGCTCTTGATTTTCAGTTCGGACAGGATGATGGGGAGGGTCACCCGCAGCGCTTCGGTCGCGGCCCGGCTGGACCCGGGCCCAGATCGGCTCTCCGGATCGCCCCACAGGTTCTCGAGATAGATCTTCCTGAACGTGCTCTTCGGGTCACGCACCGAAAATTCGACGCGCCGGACGGCCGTCTGCCCGTAACTCATCCCCGCTCGATAGATCGTGCGGGCCAATGGAAAGCGGTTCCCGAGAGCCCTGCGAATGCCATCAGTCGTCGCCATGGGGCGGCAGTTTAGTTTAGCGTCTACCCAACGTCCACCCGTGGCCAACGGGTGCCCGCCAATTGGCGGCGGGCGCTCAGTTTGCCGGCTGGCGCTTGGTCGCCTCCGTGCAGATACCCAGCCCGATCGGCAACTTCAGACGATCCTCGATCCGCAACGCCGGCACCAGGCGGTCGAATACCGTCACCTGTTGCGCGGAAAGTACCCGCCGCCTCAAACCTTGGCCATTGACGATCCACCCGAACAGACCGAAGAAGTTCATGTACTGGGGGGGAAGCGGGTCGAGCCCAGCCCCGCGCAACAGGGCTATCAGCATGCCCGGGGTGTAACGGCGGTGATGCCCCAGCGCTTCGTCGAGGGAGCCGAACGCGGAGGGGCAGGCGGGCACGTACACCAGCAGCTTCCCACCAGGCTTCAGCATGTCCGCCAGTCGCTGCACCGCCGTGTAGTCGTCCCTGATGTGTTCGATCACGTTCACGGCCACAATGGCGTCGAAACGGCGTTGCGCCAGTTCGGGCGGCGGGGCATCGTCCAGGTCAAACCTCAGTACCTCCACTCGTGGGTCGGAGCCGAAGGTTTGGCGCAGCCCATCCAGGTAGGCAGGCTCCACGTCGGTGACCACCAAATGCCGCGCGTCATTCAGGATGAGGCGACTGAGATTGCCGATGCCGCTGCCGATCTCCAGCACGTCACCCCTGACCCCCGCCGCCAGCTTGGAGTAGACCCAGGCGTTCAGGCGGCCCGTCCCCGCGAAAATCTCCAGAGTACGGCCTCCCACCGCGGATGGGGTGGGGGGCATGGCGATCATTCCATTCACCGCCACCGCCCCGCCGCTGCTGGTGCGCGTCAACCAGCGCTGTGCCCGGCGGGTCAGGCCACGGGTGTAACGGGCGACGTTCTCCAGGTAAAACCACTGCAGCGGCGTGGCCTGGTACCTGGTTCGATTGACGAACAGCACGTCACCGTTGTTCTCCGCGGAGAAAACGATACAAGCGAACCCCAGACGGCCCAAACGCTCCTTGACCCTGGTCACGTCCGGACCGCACGACAGCGACGCGATGAAATCGTGAAACTCGACGGTGATCTGACCGATCTCACGAAGAAAAGCGTCTTCCAGCGAGTCGAACAGCTCGAACTCGGCCCCTTCGATATCCACCTTGAGCAGGTCTATGCGCGAGATGTCGGCAGTGCGCATCAAGTCGGGAAGGGTGAAAGCTTGGATGGAGATGGCGTCCCCGGCCACGCTCCGGCCATCCCCCTGTAGGTGGCTGAATTCCAGGTTGTCCGTCACCTCGAACAGCGCAGGACCAGTCTTCCCGGCCACGGCGCAGTTGAAGGGCCGAATAAACTCGGTGCTGGGGATCTTGGCGCAGAGGACTGGATTGGGCTCGACCGCCACACAGCGGGCGCCGAACCTTTCCCTGATCTCCGTCGAGAATTGGCCGACATGCGCTCCCAGGTCCAAGACCGTGGAGGTGTGATCCAGCAGGTCGGCGAGCACGTGATGACCGCGCAATGAAACCAAATGGGGAAGCCTGAGGCCATTCGGCAGCTCGGCCCCGAACCATCTTCGCAGCGGACCCGGTGGAGGCGGATGATCGGCCACCGGCATCCCGCCGTTAATACCGCGTTCGTCCATCGATCGCTGCTGTCAGTGCGTGCCCGACGTCCGTCCAGGTCCACCGTTCCGCGCGACGCCGCGCCGCCCGTCCGATTTCCAGGGTGCGATCTCGGTCGGCGGCTGCGATGCGCAGGTGGTCCACCAGCGCATCGATGTCCCTTTCCGGGATCACCCAGCCGTCATGGCCGGTGGTGATGAAATCAGGGCCGTTACCACAAGGGGTAGTGATTACGGGCGTACCGGAACACATCGCCTCCTGCACCACCAGGGGACAACCGTCACCGAGGGTGGGAAGGACCAGCAGATCCGCCGCCCTGTATTCCAGCTGCAATCTCGTTCGTGGGACGTGGGCGACATGCTCGAAAATGCCGGCGTAACGATCGACGAACCGCTTGGTCAGGCTCATCGGACCGATCAATTTCAGGCGGGCGTTCTTGATTCCCGCCTTTCGCCAGGCCTCCAGAAGATAGGGAGTCCCCTTGCGTAAGTCCTGAGTCCCCACCGCGATCACGGTGAACGGACCATCAGAGTAGCTGTCTTTGCGGGGGAATTCATCGACCGGGAAACCGAAGGGCGTTACGATCACAGGTACCCGCGCGCCCGCGGCATGCAACGACGCCGCGGTATACTCGGACGGAACCGAGATTCGATCCGCCAGTCGGAATTCGGCGTCCTTTCTTCTCTTCTTCCATTCCGGCTCGACGGGCGGACGCTCCCCCATTGCACCCGGCCAACGATCGGACTCCTGCAACCACATCCGCTCCAGGGTGGCGTAGTGGGGGATGGGCAGATGCCAGATGCGCTCGAGGCCACGCCGGCCCGCCCGCTCAAAGGTCAGCAGAGCCGCGTCCTCATAGGCGTACACCACGTCAGTGCGTTTTGGCCACGGCAAGAGGGAAACCGCCGCGTCATGCGCCACGAACATGGCGTCATAGGGGGACGGGCCGGCCAGCCCCATGGCCTTGGCCAGCTTCGACAGGAACCGTGACGACAGCTCGATAGCGCCCAGTGAGAGCAGATCCTTGGGCGACAGACCGTCCACCAGCCGGTTGCGTGCGATCGGCAACATCTCACCGATGCCACGCGCCAGCGTGGCCGCCGGACGCCCCGGAATTGCGGCGATGCCGGTCACGTAGGTCGCCAGATGGCCAGAGCGCGCCAGGCCCGCGGCTGCGCCGGTGGCGAAAGGGGCGGCGTGAGGATGGCTGACCAGAACAGAACTCATTGACTATGCCGCTTTCGCAGCGGTCTTCTTCAGTTGTTGTGTGGCATCCAGGGTCGCGCTCAACGTGATGCCGAGCGCAGTAAAAAACAGAGACTGCCAGACGTGATCGAAGACAATTCGATTGAACATGGTCAATACGGCCAGCGCCGTCGCCCCGCCGGATGCCCCCATTTTTCCGGCACGTTTCAAGATCCGCGAAGCCCGTACCAGGCCGATCAGTATCCCCAGCCGCGCCGTCCAGAACAGGAGAAATCCAATAGCGCCCAGTTCCACGAGCAGCCGCGGAGGCTCTTCTTCCAGTCCGTACATGGTGGGCACTCCGAACTGGAACCGGGCATTCTGCTGCATCCCCGTCCCCAGACCGAACAGCGGATACGGCGATCGCGCAAGCGCCAGGGGAGGCAGGATGCGAAGCTCACGTTCGATGCGGTCTGAGGTGTCATCGCCCTCGAATCGTCCAACCATCCCTTCGACCGCCTCCTCGGCGCGGTAAAAAGAAAAGGCAGCGGCCAGCGCAATTGCGACCAGAGTCCACCAGCCGGTCCGACTGCGGATAAATCCCGAACGGAAGAGGAGGACGACTAACCCAACCGAGCACAAGATGATGCCGTTGCGCGAGCCGGCCATGGCCACGGTGCTGGCCAGGAGGACTGCGCCTGCGATGGTGATGACACGCGTGTGAAGCTTCGCGTCGAGACCGACGGACAGCAGCATGACCGGCGCCGCTACCGCGAAATCGGCGAAGCCGCTGAGATAGCTAAAGGTGCCGGACACGCGAGTTCGCCCGGTCGCGAAGACGTAGGCTGTCTTCATGATCGCCTCACCGTCGTACAGCGCGTACGAGTTGATCTCTGCCTCGGGCGGCGCGGCGAACTGCAGAGTCGCGTAAAGTGCGATGAAAATGGCGAACGCCCCCAGCACGACAGCGGCGCGGTTCCGTTGGTCACTACCGCGCAGCGCGGATGCGATCAGAACGGGCGCCAGCCACCACACCCAGTAAGAGCGCAATCCCAGGGCCCCGAGCAGGAAGGACGGCTGTTCGGGGTTGAACACCTGAAGCACCGTCCAGATTACCGACAACCCCAGGAACACCGAGAACTTCCCGTACAGGGACTTGACCAGCGCCACCACGTCTGGCTTGACGCCGATAAAAACAAACGCGGCCAGCAACACCACGTCTTTCGCCAAGTAGAAAACCAGCGAGGGAACCTGGAGCAGAATGGTCCGCCCCAGGCCCTCGAAGCAGATGGCCGCTAACAAGACCGTCATCCAGATCACGCCCCGCGAAAAGAACGGCTTGGCGGCGATGTTCTTTCGCTGGTGGGCCGAAAGGATCCGGGGCTGTGTTGCGTCTGCGTACATCACTAGGTGGCGGTGCGAGTATTAGGCCGAAATCCCCATGCCCGCAACCGAACGTTCGAGCGTCCGGCGCGGCAGCAGGTGATCGGCGATGGCGTCCCACGAGAGGTGGCGGTCGTAAAGGCGGCGACCACCAGCGCCCAACTTGGCTGCCCACGCTGGATCATCCAGGACCTTCAGGGCTGCGGCGGCCAAGGCGGGAGCCGTCATGCTGGACGCGTAGGCAATGTTCTCCCCATCGACGAAAAAATCGCCGGCAGTTTCGGGGCCGCAGGTCGCCACCACCGGGACCCCGGAGCCCAGAGCCACAGGCAGGGTGCTGCTGCGGGTGCTGGCACCGGTCTCGTCCGGCAATAAATAGAGGTCCAGGGCGGCCACCTCCTCTGCGACGCGCCACAAGGGCAGGGCGCCCGTCAGACGAATCTGTCTGGCCACCGGACTGCGGCTGATGTGGGCCTTCAGCGCCCGATAACGTGAGCTGGCATCCGTCCCCATGTCGCCGATCAGCACCAGCTCCGAGTCGGGGTAGCGTTGGTGAACCAGTGCGAACGCGTCCACCATCAGGTCGAAGCGACGCGTGCGCCCCAGCATGGAAAAAATCCCCAGCCGTCGTAGTCCAGGGCGCGCCCGATTCGGGACAGGAGGGGCGTTGGCGCCTACAAACATCAGCTGCACCGTGCTGTCGCGGCCCGCGCGCCGCAACATCTCCTCCAACCGGCGCTGACGCGGCGCCGTGGTGACGAAGAGTCTATCGGACGCCCCCAGGACAGCCCCGAACTGCAGGCGCTGGAGCGCTCCTCCCACTGCCAAATCGGGCCGCCACGACCAGGGGCTATATAGCTCGTGAAAGATAACGGTGACGCGGGCGCGCGTTCGCAGTTCCGCCATCAACGCCGGGATGGCGGGACTGCCGAAGCGGGAGGCGCGCAGCATTTGGGGCGTGTACTGGATGACCACCTCCGAGGGGTCGAACGCCAGCAGGGCGCCGCGCAGGGCGGAGGTCACCTCGAGCGGTGTACGACCATCGGCGCCGTGAACGTCAATGGATGGACACTCCGGGTTGCGCTCGGCTGGATTGTGGGTGAACAGGGCCACCTCGGCCCCCCGCTCCACCAGCTCGCGAGCCAGTCGCATCGAATAGTCGCCGACCCCACAGGTAACCGGATAGTAGTTCGGGCATACCATCGCAAAACGTCGCCCGTTACCCGCCGTTGACATAGGTGGCTACTCTTATCATTTCGCAGCCGGTCGGCAACTGCCGTGCGACGAGAGTAGATGGAATGTGGAGGGGGCCGGGACCGCCCGGTGGCCGCGGCCGGGTATCGGCACACGCGGGCGAGGTTCAACCGACGCGCTTCTCAGCGACAACGTAATAACCCGCCCCCTCGACCAACAGCGGTAGCATGACCACCCCCAAGATCTTTTCCAGAAGGAACAACGTCGCCCGCCGACGCAGACCTGTCCATGGAAGCCCTCCCCACAACGTCCCCGAGGCCAGGGTTGTCATCCCTGCCCTGGCCAGCATCTTGCCCAAGACGGCCGGGGAGAGGGGAGTAACGTGTCCGGGAACCTGCAAATAGAACTGATGGCCGATGATCGAGTTGGTGTTCGGCGTCTGGATGATGCACCGGCCCCCGGGCGGTATGGCTCCCAAGATGTTCTCGACATTCTGGAAGGGGACGTGCTCCACGAAGTCGAGCATCAGGAAGGTGTCGAACCGACTGCCTTGCTGTTGGACGTATTCCATGGCGTCCCCCACCGCGACCTTCACGCCTCGGGCCGCGGCGCGCTGGGCCAGTTCGGCGGTCAAATCGACCCCCTCGGCCATGTAGCCGGCCCGACACAGGGCCGCTACCAGGTGACCTTCTCCGCAGCCGATGTCCAGAACGCGGCGGCCCAAGTGTGGCCGCCAGAATTCGACGGAGCGCTCCAGGTCGGCGGCCGAGGGGTTCGATTCGCAGACATGAAATTCGGCGCTGGTGGGGGCGGACATCGTAACGGCGTCAGATTGGCCTTCGTGGAGCGTCGGTGTCAAGGGAGCTCCGCATCGGCTGCAGGCACATGGCGACCGCGATCGCCGTCATGTAAGCTGCCGCGAAAATATCGTCTTGAGGTGCGGCTGCCCCGGTTTCCGGTTGTTCGCCCTACCGCGCAGGTGAACTCCGAATGAAGATACTAATGCTCTGTTCCACCGGTGCCCGCATCGGCGGATGGTTCCGCTACGTCCCACTGGGTCAGGCCCTCTTTCGTCGCGGCGCCTCGGTGACCATGGTGAACGTGTCGCCCAAAAACTCGCTGCGTTTCACCACGGAGATGGACCAGGGTGTTCGCATCCTGGAGATTCCCCGGTTGCGGGGCTGGCAGTATTTCGAACGCGGCACTCGTCTGCCCTGGGACGTCCTTTTTCGCATCGGTTTCATCGGTCAAGGTCGCTTTGACGTGGTCCACGGCTTCGGCCACATGCTGAACAGCGCATTGCCGCTCTGGTCCACCCCGGTGGTTTCGCCGCGAACGGTAACCATCTACGATCGCGAGGATCTGTGGAGAGATGGCGGCCTGCGTGGGCCGCGTCGTCCCTGGTGGACCGCCACAGGATGGAACGATCGTTTTGACAATTGGTTCGAGGCGAACACGCCTCGTCTGACCGACGCCATCACGGTGGTAAGCGAGGATCTGCGCCGCCGCACGCTGGAACATGGTTATGATCCCTCCCGCATTTTCTACCTGCCGAACGGCTGCCGCATCGACCAGTTTGTCCCCGGCGATGCTCAAGAGGCGCGCTCTCGGCTGGGACTGCCGCAGAACCAGCGCATCCTCACTTACGTGGCAGTAGGCACCTACGATGCCAAGTTGGTTCTGGATGTGATGGAACGGCTGCCGGCCCTCGGCCACCGCAACGTACTGGCGACCATGATTGGAAACATCGGAGACGAGGTCCGTTCAGACATCCAGCGCCGTGGACTCGCAGACGTCATCCGCGTGCCGGGATGGATCACCGATGAGGATCTGAAGCTGCATCTCCAAGCGGCCGACGTGGGGCTCATGCCCCAAGCGGACACCGCGTTCAATCACTCGCGATTTCCCATCAAGGTCGGGGACTATCTCGCTTCAGGGCTGCCGGTGGCTACATCGCGTGTGGGCGAGGTGGGGCGGATCATCGCCGAGAGTGGAGCCGGCGTGGCGACCGCCCCGGACGCCGAATCATTCGCGAACGGAATTGCCCACCTGCTGAGCCAGCCGCAGGAGCCCCTGCGCCGTCTGGCCCGACAGACGGCCGAGGGGTTGTCCTGGGATGTTGTCGCTGCCTCGGCGGAGGAAACCTATCTCACCACGATCAAACGAAGGCTCGGCTCCTCGCAGAGGCGCTTTTTTACCTTCAGGGGAGCATGACCATGAGAGCGCGTCTTTCTCACATCGTGCGGCGGAACAACGCCGCGCGGACTTTACTCGACCATTATCCAGTGCAGATCAAGCACCTCGGCGGGACCGCCGTGACGGGCAGCCGGCGGACTTCCCAAATCTTTCGCGTGTGGCATAGCGACCCGGCCACACTGGCCGAGTCTAACCAAGCCCTCGCAGCTTATGAGGGCGGGGATCTGCTGGATGTGGGAGCATTTCACGGATGGTATGCGCTCTTGCTGGCCCCGCGCGCCCGTCCCGGTGACTCCTTCGTCGAGTTGGAACCGGATGGCCGGGCCTTCCCCGACCTGCTGGGCAACATGCAGGAGCTGGCCCGCTGGTATCCTGCCATCCGCTTGCATACGCTGCCGGTACCGGTGGGAAACGGAAAGCCGGTTCGGGTGGAGTGGCCCATGGGTCCCGAGGGACATCCCAGCTTCTCGTCAGGCGGGGAGGGCGGCGTTCCCACCATCACCCTCGATCAACTATGCGAGACGTTGATGGTCAAGCCGGCGTTCGTGAAGATCGACGTGGAGGGGGCGGAGGCGTTCGTGCTGCAGGGGATGGACCAGATTCTGGATCGCTACGCTCCGGTGGTGATGCTGGAGGAGCACCCGCAGTGGCAGCCCGCGCCCTACACCGTCCAATGGCTATCGGAGCGGATGAAGAAGCACGGTTACCAAGATCGAGAGCTGTGCAACCAGCAACTGGCCCGTCGGGTTCTCTGGCGCAAGGTGCGCTGATGACCGCGGACCGGGACCGCGCCGTCGCCTCTAGAATCCGGGTTCTGGTGGCGTGCAGCGGCGTGGGACACGTGTCCCGGGGATTCGAGACGGCATCGGAGGAACTGGAACAGGCGCTGCGCGGATCTGTCGACGTCACCCTGGCGCGCGGCGGCGGTGTCTGGCGTGGCGGGCCCGGACGGCGGCTGTTTTGCTTGCAGAGATTCGGGACGGTCAGTCAGGTGCTGAGATGGTCGGGACCGCGGGCCTACCTGCTGGAGCAGCGCTCGTTTGCGCCCAGCGTTTACGCCATGGCGCGCCTGGGAGGCTACCCTATCGTCCATCTGCACGATCCTGGATTGATGAACGCCCTGTGGCATCTGCGAAACAGATTGGGGGGGAACTTCGCCATCGTATTTACCAACGGTGGTCCCATGACACCCGAGCACTTGTTGCGTCCAGATGTCATCCAGAGCGTCACCCCCATCGATGCGGACCGCCTGAGCGGCGCGGGATTCCCCGGATGGCGGGTGGCCATGGTCCCGCACGGCACGCGCAGACCCTCAGCAAGCGGGTCGCACACCATCACGCCCGGGCCACCGCGTTCCCTGATCGGCGTGGGAACGCTGAACGATTCGCATAAGGGTTTTCACACCGCCGTTCGGGCGGTGGCCCAGTTGCCGGACGTGCGTCTGCGCCTGCTCGGTCAACCTGACCACGAGACGCCGGAGCTACAGGACCTGGGACGGCGGTTGCTTGGGGCGCGCTTCTCGACGGGAACAGTACCGATGACGGAGATTCCGGCCGAGCTGGCGGCGGCCGACGCCTTCGTTCTGCCGACGCACATCGAAGGCTTTTGCATCGCGGTTCTGGAGGCCATGAATGCTGGCCTGCCCTGTCTCGTCTCCGACATACCCGTGCTGCGCTGGCTGGTAGGCGACGCCGGCGTGCTGCTCCCGCCCGACCAGCCGCAGGCCTGGGCGGCCGCGCTGCGCGATCTCGGAACTGAACGGAGGCGAGAGCTGTCTGAACGAGCGCGGCTTCGCGCCGCCCAGTTCCACTGGGAGCGGTTGGTTCCGCTCTACCTGTCCATGTATCAACAGGCCCTGGTGGCGCGCGAGAAGGCGGCCGCCTGAGGGAAGAAGGGTCTGGCGCCGCAGCTCAAGCCACCTGCGGGGCGCCGTCACGCAGCAGTCCGGGGCGGCCCCCGTCCCTCACCGCAGCGTTGTACTCGCGCCGGTAGCGCCCGATCAACCCAACTGCCTCGATGAGATTCAGCATGGTGGCCGCCAGTTCGGCCAGCACCGACGACCAGGCGCTCCGCCGTGCGTTCCGCAGGCAATCCAAAAACGGGACCAGCGCCACGTACGTGCCGATCCACAGCGGTGGAGAGAGGTTCAGCAGGGCCGCGCGGGCCCACCGGGTTCCGGGGAGGCCTATGGTCTTCAGCCGGTCGGGGTGCAGCCCGTACAAACGGAAGTAGGTGGCCATCACCCTGGCGCGCGATCGGCGGCGCTGCCAGGTGATGGGAATCAGCGCGTGCACCACTCGCGCATTCGGGGCGAATCGCTTCTTCCCAACGCGCTCCAACCGCCAGCACAGGTCGTAGTCCTCGGCGGCGGCATAAGGGAACCCCTCGTCGAAGCCGCCGATGGCCAGCAGGGCCTGACGTCGGCCCACCAGGTTGGCGGTGACATCGCAGGGTTGATTTCCGGTCTCGATGAAATGGTAGGTCAGGGGGCTGGCCGGCTGGGGAGGAGCGACTGATCCCTGAACCATCGATACATCGTCGGCGAACGCTTCCACTGCGACCCGCACCCAGTCCGGATCTGGGATGCAGTCGTCGTCGGTGAAGGCGACGAATGTGCCGCGGGCCAGCCGGATCCCTTCGTTGCGCGCCTTGGCTGGACCGCCGTTGACCATCCGTTTCAGGGTCAACCGCGGATCGATGATGTCGGCCAGGGTCTCGGCCGCGGCTGGCGTCCCTCCATCATCGATGACCACGATTTCGTAGGGAAAGGGGCACCGCTGCGCGCGCGCGGCTTCCACACACTGTCTCAGCAGCGCCGGCCGCCCAAACGTCGGAATGACGATGGAGACGAGTGGGTTGCTATCGGGCATCGAGGACGGTGGAGGTGACGGACCGGCGCAGGGACTCCGCCCTGGTCGGACCCGCGGTTTTGATACCACGCGGTGGCGGCACCCGCCACGGCCGTAAAGCCGGGAATACCTGCCGGTGCATTTTTTCTGTCACGGTGCCAGGTCAACCAGCTGCGCGCAGAGGTGGTGGTCCGGATACGTCCCCTGGAAGCGCGAGCCGGGATTCATGTACTTGCCGTGCCAGATCACCGCTTCGCCGGCGTGCAACTCATCGCTCTCGCAGTTGCGCACGCGCAGCAGGTGGGAAAAGCCCTTCGCCCGCAGCTTGACGGTATTGTCGTGGTCGACGACGGTGGTGGGCGGGGATAGGTAGTAGACGTTGCTGACACCGAACACGGCCAGACGCGCGCTGGAACTCAGGCGACGGTTCGTCTGTTGGTACGCCTCGTAGTCCCAGGTCATACGGTGCAGGAAGGCGTCCCGGCTCTCCAGGCCCAGCGCCATGCGCGCCGAGCCACGAGCAGTGATCAACGCCGTCCCCAGTCCCACTCCGAAGCTGATCGCCAGCAACCCGTATGCAGCCCAACGCGTCCAGAAACCGGATGCCAACGCCTTCTCCAGCCCCAGCGAGGCCAGCGCCGCCGCCAGGGGAAAGATGGGCAACAGCAGGCGGGTTTGAGGGCTGGAGTAGAACCAGAACAGCCAGTGGAGCGCGATGACGCCCGCGGCAGCCAGCCGGATCCTGGTGCGGCGGCGGGTGAGGAGAGCGACCGGAATAAGGGCAAGGTAGGCCGGCCCCGTGGCCCAGCCGGAGTCAAACTCGTCGCCGCGCACAAGCAGATCGAAGGGGGAAGTCAACAGGTGTAGCAGGTCGTGGCCGAATCCATAGTGCCAGCTGGACAGTGGCACCGGTGGCCCACCGAACAGGGGGTTGGCCAGAGGGTATACGGGATTACCGGTCAGGATGGCGTTGCGGATGTACCAGGGTGCCGCCACCACCAGAGCGCCGGTCCCCACCACCAGCAGGCGGATCAGCGCGGCACGCCGGTCCGGCCAGAGAGCCAGCGCCGCCATCAGCCCGATGAGGGCCGCCGATGCGCACCCGGTAAACTTGCTACCCGCAGCCAGGCCCGCGAAGAGTGTCGCCAGCGCCAGGGCTGGCGTGCCGCGATCGGGGCGACTGGCCCACAGCAGTCCCAGGGCCGTGGCCAGTGTCAGTCCAAAATCGATGAAGCAGGAGGTCGCTTCCCAGATGACCAGTGGGCTGAGTACGAAGATCGCCACTGCGGCCAACGATGAACGCGCTCCCAGCCGTCGTGCCCAGGCGCCCGTAGCCAGCGCCGTGGCCACACCAAGGAACCAGTGAAGCAACGCCGCCAGAATGTCGTCCTTCAACCCCATTGCCGAAGCGAACAGCATCTGCACGTAAAGCGGCTGGAACATTCGCACGTCGTCGCGAATGGGCGCCAGGCGATGCATGCGCAAGAACTCGCGGGGAATGCGCAGGTGATACACCGTGGCGTCCAGCGAGGTGGGCGGCGCGAGCGTCGTGAGGAGTGTCGCCAGCGCCGTGATCGCCAGCAAAACTCCCAGGCACACCCGCCAGGCGCGGAGCGGGCGGCCGCCGTGCGCGCGCCAGGTCCGGAGCAGGGGTGCGGCAAGGCGGTGGGCCGCCGAAATCGCGAGCACCGTCCAACCCAGTTGAATTCCCCAGATCACCGCCGGCGTCAGCAGCCGCAGCGCCGCCACCACCGTAAGCAGGATGGCGGTGAGCCCGGCGCCCAGTCCAGCCGAGGTCGCCACCACCAGCAGCGGCTCTTCCCGCCTCAGGCGGGCCGAGCAGATCCGGAAACCACCCAGCGTCCAGACCAGCGCCGTCCAGAGCAATAGCGCGACATGGATGAACGCGTCCCGCATCGGTGGTCAGCCGAACAGATGCCAGACCAGCCGCTTGGCGACGCCGAAGACGAACGCCAATCCTACCCCGGCGGTCCAGGCGGCGGCGGCAAGGGAGCACGCTCTGGAGAGCGGGGCCAGTCCCGACGGCGCATCGCCGGCGCCCGCGCCGTCGGGGCCGAGGTCGTCGATGCCAGGAACAGTGGGAAACATCACGCGGGATATTATCCGCCGGCTCATGAGGCGCCAACCTTGACGGTCAGCCGCCGCTGGTGGGCAGCTTCAACACCCGCCCTGTGTCCTTGTCGGGCTTGTACCGGGTGCGCTCATAGGCAGAGGCGACGTGGTCGCAAAACAGCTCGAGGCTGATCTCGGTGTCGCGGTCCAGGGCCGTTCGACCGTCATCCCAGGTCAGCTCGAGGAGCCCCTCGTCGTGCTTCATGCCGATCAGGCCGAAACGGGCGTGGAACAGGGGCTTGGGAAGAGGCGGCGAATGGTCGCCCATCGCTGCGCCGGTGGCCTCCGAAGCGGCTGCGGAAAACGTAACGACGCCGTCGTTCATACGGTTCTGCGTGCCGGCGCGGCCGTGGCTGCCGCTCATCGGCTGGGTGTCCTGGGGGCCGCCCTCCGTTTTACCGCCGACTGATGGTTCGCCGAGTTGCAGCGCTGCGCTGCATGCGCCGAACGCCTCGGCCAAATCCCGCACCACCTGCCAGATCTCGGAGGGAGCCTTGGTATTTCGGAGCCGCTCCGCGAATGGGCGCACCAGGGCGCGCAGATCCCGGCTGCGCCGGCGATGGTCGGACAGCACCGTCCCGTATCGAAAACGCATGTAGCCAAGCCGCCGCAGAAAGATAAATGAAAGGATGGCTACAACACCCAGTGTCACGGTGGTCAGGCGGCTGTTCGCTACGGTCAGCACCAGGGCCGTGGCGGCGAAGAGCACGCAGACGCCATACAGGACCAGCACCGCCTGCCGGTGCGACAGGCCGATCGCCAACAGCCGGTGGTGGATGTGTTCCCGATCAGCGCGGAACAGCGGTCGGCCACGCATGGCGCGGCGGCTCACCGCCAGCAGAGTATCCAGGATAGGAACACCCAGCAGCATCAGAGGGACCAGAACGGCGACAGTGGTGGACGCCTTCTGGCTAGTTTGGATGGACGTGGTTGCCAGAATGAAGCCCAGGAACATGCTCCCCGTGTCGCCCATGAAGATCGATGCGGGGTTGAAGTTGTAGAAGAGGAAGCCCAGGATGGCGCCGCCCAAAGCGGCGCAGAACAGCGTCATCAGGGGGTTGTCGCGCTGCACGGAGATGAGCAAGGTCGCGGTGACCGCCACCAGTGCCACCCCTCCGGCCAGGCCGTCGAGCCCATCAATCAGGTTCATCGCGTTCACGATCCCGACGATCCACAACAGGGTCAGCGGCAGGCCGAACCAGCCGATCTGGATGGGGGCGCCGAACGGATTTGCCATGCCGTCGATACGGAACCCCATCGCGTACATCAGCCCTGCGACGGCGAATTGCACGGCGAACTTGCGGCGGGCACCAGCCCCCCGCAGATCATCGTAGACGCCCAGCAACACGATGGCGGTCCCGCCCAGGATCAGGCCAATGGCTAGTTTCTGCTGGGCCAGAAACAAAGCTCCCACGCTGCTCTGAAACACCATCAGGCCCAGCAGTGGCGCGTAGAAAGCACAGGCAATGGCCAGCCCGCCCAATCGGGGAATGGGGCGGCCGTGGATCTTGCGGGACGAGAGCGCGTGGTCCACGGCACCCATCCGCAGCGCCCGTTCACGGATTAATGGGGTCAGGAGCGCTGCCGAGAGCATCGACAGGACGAAGGCGACAGCTGCGGAACGCATACCTGCCCTACGCGCCGGGTTGGCGCCGGTCGAGAACCCAATTACCCAAAGCCAATAAGTCCATGCGTGTCTTCAAATAACAGTTAATTGCGTCTGTCGGCGTTGTCACGATCGGTTCGTGCTCGTTGAAGCTGGTGTTCAAGATGAGAGGGACGCCGGTGAGGCGGTCGAAGGCGGAGATGAGGCCATGGTAACGCGGATTGCTTTTTGCGCTTACGGTTTGTAGCCGGCCCGTCCCATCGACGTGTGTGACGGCGGGCAGCTTGGCCCGTTGGTGCTCCCGCACCTTGTAGACCATCAACATGTAGGGAGACGCTTCCGAACGTTCGAACACGTCACCCACCTTTTCCTCGAGGATGCTGGGCGCGAAGGGACGATAAGTCTCGCGGTGTTTGATGCGCTGGTTCAGGATGTCCTTCATGTCGCTCCGGCGCGGATCCGCGACAATGGACCGGTTGCCTAGCGCTCGGGGACCGAACTCCATGGCCCCCTGAAACCACCCCACCACCCGGCCATCTGCGATGGCGGTCGCCACCTGCTCGTAAAGTTCCGGCTCACGCAACTGGGTTACGCGAATGGCGGGATCCCATCCCTTGCTGCGCGCTGCTTCGATGGCAGCCTGGATCTGCGCGTCGTCGAACTGCGGGCCGGTGTAGGCGTGAGACATCACGAAGCCGCGCGGCTGATCGAGAACGCTGTGTGCCACGTACAAAGCGGCGCCGATAGCGGTGCCGTCGTCACCGGCGCCCGGCTGCACAAAGACCTCGCGGAATCCGGTCTGTTCGTAGATCTTTCCGTTGGCCACCGAATTGAGCGCGCAGCCTCCCGCCAGGGCCAGGCGGGTCAGCCCGGTGCGCTGTTGCAGGTCTCGCACGACGTGGAAGAAGATTTCCTCGTACACGACCTGCGCGCTGTGCGCCAAATCGGCCCACTTGCCATAGAACTCCGGATCTTCGGGGTCACGGGCCGGCCCCAGCAACTCAGCCAGCTTTGGTGAGTAGACGAGTCCCATGTGTGGGGCACCGTCGTCCCAGGTCATCTCAACACCCTCGCTATGGTGGCGAAAATATTGGAGGTCCAGCTCGAAACGCCCGCCGTCCGTCGGGTGAATCACCTGTCGCAGCTGCTGGACGTAGGACGGCTTGCCGTACGGCGCAAGGCCCATCATTTTCCATTCCTCGCCATACTTGTGAAACCCGAGGAACTGTGTGATCGCGGTATAGAACAGGCCGGCTGAATGCGGGAATTCAATGCGGTCGAGAACATCGATTCGTCGGTCGCGTCCGACCGCGCGCATGGTGGAGACGAAGTCGCCGAACCCATCGATGGATAGACAGGCTGCCTCTTCGAAGGGGGAAACGAAGAAGCTGCTGGAAATGTGGGATTTGTGATGCTCCACGTTGTGCAGCCGGGCCCGGAACTCGGTAACTCCCAGTGCCGCGGCCAGCGTGTCGCGGACGTCGCGCACCTTGGCGACGTTGGCCAGACGATCCTTGACCAGCTTGGTGAATGAGGGGCGCTTCTGTAGCGCGAACAGTACCTTCTTGTGGAGGTTGGCCTTGGGGTCGCGAGAGATGGCCACGTGATCGAGGTCATCGGGGCCGATTCCCCCGATGCGCAGCACCTCCTTGGCCGCCAGGGCAGGAAAGCCGGCACAGTGCTTGCGGCGGTTCAGGCGCTCTTCCTCGACCGCAGCGACCAGTGCTCCGTCCGTGAGGAGAGCCGCCGAGGCATCTCCATGAAAGGCATTCAGACCAAGAATATTCGTCGTCACAACGGTGGACAGTATAGGTTAAGGCGATTCACTGAATAGGGGCGTTTCGCCGTGTTTCGCCACGGCCATCGAGTAACTCGTCGTAACACTCCCGGACCCGCTGGGCCAGTGTTGCGGCGTCGAAATCTCGTGCCCGGTCCGCCGCCGCCCTGCCGGTGGCCAGCCGCAGCTGGTCGTCCCCCAGCAGTGACAGAATCTGCCGGGCGAAGTCGCCGGCGTCATCGGGGACGGCGCCCAGGCCGAAGCGCGGCTCGTCGATCAGCTCTGGGAGTGCCCCCTCGCGGGTCGCCACCACCGCAGTGCCCGCCGCCATCGCCTCGGCCACCACCCGCCCAAATCCCTCGTGACGCGAGGCCAGCACGAATACGTCCGCCGCCTTCATCACGGCAGCGACGTCGGATCGCGCGCCGACGAACAGCAGCCGTCCGCCTACGCCCAGTTGGTCCACCAGTTTCAGGACCTGCGCGTGATAGGTCAACTCCACCGGCGTCTCGGCGGTCCCCACGACCGCGAAACGCGCCTGGGGCATTGCCGCCGCCACCAGGCCGCAGGCACGCACAAACGTCTCGATGTCCTTGCGGGGGTGAATGCGCCCCATGGTGATCACCAGCGGCTGGTCAGGCGCGGCACCCAGACTGGCCCGCACCGCCTCGGAGCGAACAGTCTCCGCGAACGCTCTCACCGGAATAGGGTTGTAGAGCACGGCCACGTTTCTGTCCCGCTTGCGGACGCGAAAAATCTGCGCCGTAGCGTCAGAAATGCAGAATACGCGGTCGGAGAGCGAGGCCCAGACCAGGGTCAGAACGTCGAACAGGAGGCGTGGCGAATCGAGACTGTTGCCGCGGTAGTGCAGCACGTGGGGCAGCCCCACCATCCGTGCGGCTAGGGCCCCCTCCAGGACGACCTCCATGTTCGTGTGCACCAGATCGGCGTCAATATCGCGCAGCAGTCTGGCCAGTCGCGCCGCACGCATCACCAGGCGGGGGCCGAACAGCGCCGTTTCGCCGGGCTTCATCCCGCGATGCAGGATGGTCAGGGGCTGCTGGTGCAGAGTTACGCCCAGCGCCCGATACCGGTTCGCCAGGGGGGTGGCACGCGGAACCACCAGGTGGGCCCGCACGTTCAGCCTCGACAGCGGCGCCAACAGGGCGAGCAGGCTCTCATCGGGTCCGCTCAGTTGCTGCGTGAACGGATGGACGTAAGCAACGCGCATGACGGGTGTGATTGCCATGACGTTACGGGCTTCGAACGGCGGCGCGACGAATCTTAAGCCATGCCGATCGGGCGGCAAGCGCTCCGCCACGAAAAAGCGGATCCTTGACGCATGGGGGGTCGACTCCTATCTTGCCGTTCGTAATGCGTGTGCCCTTGGTGTGCCCGAAGGACGGAACCCCGTTGTCAGTGGAGCAGTCCGCCTATTCTTGTCGCCAGGGGCACCGCTATGCGGTGGTCCAGGATATTCCCATCCTCTTGCGCGATGACGTCGTCGCGAACCATCGGGCCTTCGACGAGTCGCGCGCCACTGCCACCAACGGCGTCTCCGCGGAGGGAAGCGCCCCCCCGTCGGGCGTCATCGACCCCTTCGTCCAGGGCGAGATCATCAATACCAATGGAAACCTGTACCGGGGCTTGCTGGGTAAGCTGACCCGGTATCCCATTCCGCGCTTTCCAATGTCCGACGGGGGCGGTCGCCGCGTCCTGGACATCGGTTGCAACTGGGGACGATGGTGCATCGCCGCCCAGCGGGTTGGGTTCCAGGCCACCGGTATCGACCCGAACCTCAAGGCCGTGGAGGCAGCGCGGCGCGTATCGCGACAACTGGGGGCCTCGCCCGAATTTCTGGTGGCCGACGGACGAAATCTCCCCTTTCCCATGGACACCTTCGACGTGGTCTTTTCGTATTCGGTATTGCAGCACTTTTCCCGACCGGACGTCGAAGCGACGCTGCGTCAGGCCGAGCGAGTGCTGAAGCCGGGCGGGACTATGCTGATCCAGATGGCCAACGTCCTGGGGCTTCGCCAGATGTACAATCAGATCGTCGACCTGACGCATGGGGAGAACGGCATCTTTCGGGTGCGCCGGTGGTTGCCCTGGCAACTGCTGTCGGCGTTTCGCGAAAACGTAGGTCCGGCCACTCTGACCCCAGACGGGTTTTTTACGCTGAATCCTCAGGTCAGCGACGTTGACCTGCTGCCCCCTTTCCCGCGACTGGTGGTAAGCGCGTCAGTCGCCTTGTGCAGGGTGTCGGCGAAATTCCGGCCTCTGCGCTACTTCGCCGACTCCCTATTCATCGAGGCCCACAAGCCCGGCTAAGAGGCAGGCCGTTCCCCGGGGACAGCTGTTCCCCGGGGACAGCTTGCCTTCTCCTAGCTCGAAGCTTCGCGCTCTTCGGGGCTACCGCCGTAGCCGTAGCGGGCGTAGTCGCGATAATAGTAGTATTGGTATCCGTAAGACGGGTTCGAAAAGTCGATCTCGTTGACGATGACGCCCAGGATCTTAGCTTTGGCCGCCAGGAGCTGCCGGCGGGCCAGGGCCGCCGACTCTCGCTTGGTCTGCCCGCCCTTGACCACCAGCAGCACGCCGTCGCACAGGTTGCCCAGCACGGCGGGATCGGTAACAGCCGACGTGGGGGGCGAATCGAGCAGCACGCGGTCGTAGCGCTTGGCGCAATCGCGGATGATCTGGGCGAACCGCTCCGCGTGGAGCAATTCCGAAGGATTCGGCGGAAGGGGACCGCACGGCAATACGTCCAGGTTTGGCACCTCGGTTCGCTTGATCACCTCGTCGAGGGTGGAGTTCCCCACCACCACCGTCGAGATGCCCGCCTGATTGGGCACACCGAACGACCGATGCAATCGCGGTCGCCGCATGTCCGTGTCGATAATCAGCACCCGCGCACCCGCTTCGGCCATCGTGACAGCCAGGTTGATGGTGGTGGTGGTCTTCCCCTCCTGTGGGCTGGGGCTGGTAACCACGATGGTGTGGGGCGGGTGATCCGGTGACATGAACAGAATATTCGTGCGGATGGACCGACAACATTCCGCCGCCAGTGACTTTGGGTCCATGAAGATGCCAAGGTCGCGCTCGCGGATCTTATCGGGTGAGGCCTTTTCGTCCTTGTTGCCGATCACGGGGATCAACCCCAGCACCGGAATGCCTAGGTATGCCTCGACATCGGAGGGCGACTTCAGCGTGTTGTCCAGGGCCTCGATCAAAAGAGCGATACCAATGCCGCCGCCCAGGCCAACCAGGAAGGCGATCATCAGGTTCTGCACGGGGCGCGGGCGCACAGGGGCGCCGGGCACAATGGCCCGCTCCAGCAGGCGGACATTGTTGGTGCGGAGTAGACCAGTGAGATCGATTTCTCGTTCGCGCGTCGAGATCAGATTGTACAGCTTCAGATTCTCCTCGTTGTCGCGAGAGAGGGGCTTGTACTCGACTTCGACCTTGGAGAGCTCGATCGCTTCCTTCTTCTCATCCTCCATGGCGCGCATCAACGCCTTTTCCTGATCCACTACGGCCAGATATTCGTTCTCGAAGGTGGCCAGGACGTTCGCTATCTCCTTGTGATAGGCCTCCTGGATCGACTGGATCTGCCCTTCGACCATCTTCATCTTGGGATGCTCGGGGCCGTACTTCGCCAGCAGTTCGGCGCGGTCCTTGGACAGCTGCACGAACGCCCGGCGCAGGCCCGTGACGACCTCACTGGCCTGCACCTCCGGGATACTCTCGGCGCGGTTGATGTCGTCCTTGGCGCTCAGGATCAGCTTGCGGGCGGCCTCGATCTCAATTCGTTTCAGGCGGACCTTGGACAACGCCGCGCTGACGTTCTCCAGATTTTGCGCCGTCATGCTCTGGCGGTCGTCCAGGCGTGCAGCCAGCAGGTTGCGCTGCCGCCGGAACTCGTACAGCCCTAGCTCGGAATCACGCAGCTTCTTTTTGTATTCGATCGCCTGTTCGCTGAGCCAGGCGTTGGCAGTCTTCGCCCCCTCCAGCTTGTAATCGAGGTTGTACTCCATGTACGTCTCGCCTACGGTGTTGGCGATGAGGGCTGCCCGTTGCGGCTTGACGTCCTCGACTATGATGGACCCGATGCGGGAGTCCTTGACCGGCTGCACGCGCACCCGGCTCTGAATCATCCGAGCGACCGCGGTTGGATCCTTGCTCTGCGCGGCTTCGCGAAAATCGGGATCGTTGCCGAGGCCCAACTTCTCGGCCACACGCATCGCCACCGCCGTCGACTGGATGATGCGATACTGGGTCTCGTAAAACTCCTTGGTGGCCCAGTAGGTGCCGGTTCCCAGTTCGACCACGTCCTTGACCCCCTGCAGAACCTGGGGGCTCATCGGCTCGATCACGATCTGGCAGGTGGCTTCGTAGATTTTCGGCTGCCGGTAGGTGTACAGAAAGGCCACCCCCATCGCGGCGAGCGTTGTCAACGCGACCATCGGCCACCGCTTGCGAACGATTCGCCAATACGCCCGGACGTCGAGCTTGGGAGCCTCCGCGCCAGGAAGAGCCGATGGTTGTTCTATAATTTCGTTTTCGCTACCCGATTCCACGGCGGTAACCTAGCCGAACGACCCTTGCGTCGCAACCACGGAGACGCCCCATCGCTGGAAGGCCCCCCACCGTTGGTGGCGACGTACCTAGAGCAGCGTTGGATGACCTCGCGTCAGGATGGCCCGCCTTCCGGTGGCCATCCCAAGCGCTGGGCTGCGGTGGGTGCACCACCCGCTGCCAGCCAGCGCTCGCGCAGCACCCGCCGACCCTGCACCATCAAGTAGCGAACAGCATCGGTCACCGTATCGAAGTGCTCCACCTTGCGTCGCAACTGTTCTGCCCGTGGTAACGCGGTCGCCAGCCCGAAGTCGCTGATCACCCGACGGGTCCAGGGCGCGACGGCCCCTTCGGTCAACCCCGGACCACTGCCGGGGATGAACGCTGTCATCAAGGCAATCGAGGTCTGCCAAGGCCGCAGACAGCGCCACCGGCGCGCCGCCTCGGCCGCGTGGGGACCCACCAAGGGGTCGGCCAGCATGCGTGCCAGATCCAGAAGGTAAAGCGCAGGAACATCAAAGTGATGGAGCGCCATGTGCAACGTTTGATTGACGGTGGCGTGGGCGCGCGAGAGCGAGTAGCCAGGCGCGCCGTCAATCGGCAGCGGGATGATGTCCCGCCACAGAGCCATGTAGTCGACGGCTCCCCGCACGAACGGGGCGAGACCCTGGTGAAGGTCCACGAACACGTCACCGCGGCGAAACGTAACCTCGTGATAATCCGGCTCGTCGAAGCCGGGGCCGCCCGCGGCCGGAACGAAGCCGAGCGCACGGAATACGGCGAACGCAGCGGGGCGGGACGGGGGTTCCACCAGCAGGTCCACGTCGGTCGCCGGACGCGTGCCCACCACAGGATAAAACTGCTGTTCGTATGCCAGGCCCTTCAATACCACCGTGCGCACCCCGGCGGCGTCCAACGCGTACAGGGTCTCGACCAGCGCCCGTCGGAGCATGGTGGTACGCCCCAGCGTGACCAGGCGATCCTGTTGGAATATGTCTACCAGCGCCGGGGACAGCCTGGCGGTGTCTGTCGACACCGCCAGGGCGGGGGAGAGGCGGTGGCGGCGGGCCACCGAGAGCACCAACGCGTCGGGGGCGCGCGGCGGAATGAATGGCATCCGGGAGTCGAACAGCGGCGGCAACAGGGCACGCAAGATCTCCGCCTCGAGGCCCGCCATGGCCGTAGTGTAAACCGGCGGTGAATTCTGCGCTGCGGACGCGAGGTGAGGGCCCGCGTGATATATCTTGGCCCCACGCGCGGCAATGACCGAGTCTCGACATCACTGGGCGGCCCCGTTGCGCGTCTGCTTGCTGCACAACTACCGCGAATCCGAACAGATCAGCATGAAGCTGTACGCGGAGCGGCTGGGCGCAAGCCTGACCGAGGAGGGGCTGACGGTCCGGCACCTGCTTCCCCCCACGATGTTGTCGTCCCAGGGGCGATCGTTCTGGGCGGGTAAAAAGTTGGATTCGTATGCCGGTCGGTTCCTGTACTACCCGCACGCGGTGAGGTCCATGCCCCCGTCGGACGTGTACCACATCGTCGATCACGGCCACGCGCACCTGCTGCGATCATTGGATCCACGACGCACCGTGATCACCTGCCACGACCTGATGCTGCTGGTGCTGGCGTCAGGACGGTTGGGGCGGCGGCTGGTATCGGGAGTGGCCCTGGAGGTGTTCCGCCAGCTCGCCGGAACGCTACGCGGCGCTGCTGCGGTGATAGCTGACAGCGCGCAGACCCGCCGCGATTTGGTCCAGTTCGCCGATGTCGATCCGGCGCGGATCGAGGTGATCTTCCCGGGAATGAATCAGCCTTTTGCGCGGGATCCGGCAGCGCGCGACGAGGGCCGACGCCGCTGGGGGCTCGAGGGCTGTCGGGTCGTGCTCCAGGTGGGGAATGCCTTCTATAAGAATCTCGAGGGGAGCCTGCGCATCATCGCCCGACTGCGCCGGCGCGGGGTCGATGTCCATTTCCTTCGCGGAGGGCTGCGCCTGACACCGGAGCAGCGCCAGTTGGCGACGGGGCTAGGGATCGCCGACTTCGTGCGGGATCTGGGGCCCCTTCCGGACCGGGAGCTGTCCATGTTGTACAACGCCGCCGACGTGCTGCTGTACCCGTCGCTGTACGAGGGATTCGGCTGGCCCCCCCTGGAGGCCATGGCGTGCGGCACGCCCGTGGTGTGTTCACGCGCCGGATCGCTGGCCGAGGTGGTCGGTCCCGCGGCGTTGACCGCCGATCCCGAGGACGAGGAACGGCTGGCCGACCATGTCGCCGCTGTGCTGAGCGACGTTGGCCTCGCGGCGGGGCTGCGCGAACATGGTCTCCGCCACGCCGCCACATTCGCCTGGTCACGAGCAGCGCGGGAAGTCGCGGGGCTGTATCAGCGCGTGCGGGAGAGCGCCTGAGATGTGTGGAATTGCGGGAATCGTCAGGTGGCGCTCCGGGGAAACAATCGATCCGGCGACAATCCGCGGGATGGTGGACTCCTTGGCCCACCGCGGCCCGGACGATGTGGGAATAGTGTGCGAAGGCGGAGTGGCCATGGGCATGCGCCGGCTCGCCATCCAGGATCTGAGCCCGGCCGGTCACCAACCGATGACTTCGGACGACGGTAACATCACCGTCGTGTTCAACGGCGAACTCTACGACCATCTCGACCTGCGCTCGCGGTTGCTGGCGACCGGGCAGCGGTTTCGAGGTACCAGCGACACCGAGACGCTGCTGCACGGAGTTGCGCGCCTGGGGTTGGACGCCCTGCTGGGCCAAGTCAGCGGAATGTACGCCTTTGCCGTGCTGGATAGGCGGCGGCGTAGGCTGTCGCTGGTGCGGGATGGCTTCGGCGTCAAGCCGCTGTACCTCCGTCGAGGCCAAGGACAGCTGGCGTTCGCTTCGGAGGTCCGCGCCTTCGCGCACGACGGTCGCGGAAAGCCGGGGGCGAATCCCGGCTTCGTGGCCTCCTATCTCCACATCGGCTGGGTGCCGTCGCCGCAAACAGCGTTTGCCGGCGTGACCAAGTTGACCCCTGGCACGATCCTGGAACTGGACCTAGACAGCGGCTCCGAGACCACGCGCGAATTCTACCGGGTCACGCCCGAAGTGCTGCGGGCGGGTCTGGACGACGACCAGTTGCTGGAGCTGTTCCGGGAGCGCCTGAACTGGGTGGTGCGGCGCCAGCTGATTTCGGACGTGCCTGTAGGGATGTTCCTGTCGGGTGGGCTGGACTCCAGCTCGATTCTGACCGTAGCCACTCCGCACCTGGCGCACGCACCGCGGAGTTTCTCCGTGGGATTTCAGGCCGCCGGTCAGCGCGACGAGACGGAGGCCGCGGCGGTGATCGCGCGATCGGTGGGCAGCCCCCATACCATTCTGTCGCTGGATCCCAGCACCCTGGGCGATCTGGCACCACTACAGGCTGCGCTCGAGGAGCCGATCGCGGACAGCGCCATCGTCCCGCTGTGGCACCTGTGCAAGGGCACCGCCGCTCACGTCAAGGTGGCTCTGTCGGGTGAAGGCGGGGATGAGGCGCTGGGGGGATACACGCGCTATTTCTGGGGTTACGCAGCGGCGGCGCTCTCGCCAGGCGGGACCCTGGCGGCGGCCGGCTCGTTGACGCGCGGTCTGGCGGCGTTGCCCGCCTTCTCGCCGCGATCTCGGGGCGTGCTGAACCTCGCGCGCCGGGTGGGAAAATTTGCCAGTACCGTGCGCTTGCCGGAGGCGGAGCGATATCTTTCCTGGTTCCAGATCTTCAATCGCCAAGATCGGACAGACCTTCTGGGCGAGGCACCCGACGAGGTCGCTCCGCGCGTGCAGCAGATCTACGACCGCGCGCGCGCCGACGGGCTGGATGTCGTGCAGAGCATGCAGATGGTCGACATGTCCAACATGTTGCTCGACAACCTGTTGGTAAAAGCTGACAAGCTGTCGATGGCACAAGGTCTGGAAGTCCGCGTGCCCCTGCTCGACCGGAAGTTCGTCGAACTGGGTCTGGCCCTGCCCATCCATGCCAAGATCGCGCTGCGCGGGAACAAGCCGCTGCTGCGGCGGCTGCTGGCCGAGCGGTTGCCCCGTTCGATCACGCGGCAGGGAAAGCGGGGATTCGAGCTGCCCGTGGATCGCTGGTTCCGCGATTCCAGCACCGCCCTCCTGCGCCAACGGATGTCGTCAGGAGCCCTGGTACGCAACCTGGGGTTCTCGGCGCCCGCTGTCCAGGCGGTGATCGACCGCCACCTGGGAGGTGCGGACCTGGGTCGCCAGATGTTCGCTCTCGCGATGCTGGACATCTGGGCGGCACAGAACGCCTAAGTGCCCGGCCATCGAAATAGGGTCAACCCTGCGCGGCCGATCCTGCGCGCCCGCTGGGTTGCTTATCCTTAGCGATACGACGGGCATTGGCCGTCGGCGCCCCTTGCGGCACCGCGCTAGGCGCGGCGGCGCACGCCGTACTTGAAGATGCAATACAGCGCGCGTATCCCATCCTTCCAGCCGATCTTCTTCCCCTCTGCGTATGTGCGGCCCTGATAGCTCACCGGCACCTCGTATATGCGGAGGTTGAGCTTGGAGACCTTTGCGGTCAGTTCGGGCTCGATGCCGAAGCGGTCCTCCTCGATGCGGATGGAGCGAATGATCTCGGAGCGAAACGCTTTGTAACAGGTCTCCATGTCCGTGATGTTGATGTCGTTGAGCGCGTTCGAAGCCAGCGTGAGCGCCCGGTTCATCACCGTATGCCAGAAAAACAGCGCCCGTCGGGGCGAGCCGATGAACCTCGAACCGAAGCAGACGTCGCCGATTCCATCGACTATCGGCTGGATCAAGCGCGGGATGTCCCGCGGGTCGTACTCCAGATCGGCATCTTGAATGACCACGATATCGCCTGTCACCAGCGAGAAACCGGCGCGGAGCGCTGCTCCCTTGCCCATGTTCTGAGGCTGCAACACCACCTGGACGGAATTTCTCCCGCGCATTGGCGTGCCGGGCGGCAACCAGGCGGCCAGGGACGACGCCGCCAACTCAGCCACCTGCTCACGGCTGCCGTCTGTGGAGCCGTCATCGACGAAGATCAGCTCCTTGTCGAAGTCCACGGCCACCAGCCGCCCCACCAGCTCCTTGAGGGTGGCGGCTTCATTGAATAGCGGGATGACCAAAGACACCAGCATGGGCGCCCAAGGAATCATGTGGCGCGAGATTCGTCAAACCTTTCCTGTGCCGGACGCCGGGGGGGGGGGCGCTTTGACGACCGCGAGGGAATCGGCCACCATGGCGCGCGACCTGCGAGTGCCACGTGCCTACACTGCTGGTTTTTTATCACTTCTTCCATCCCGACGACGTCGTCAGCGCCCGCTTGTACAGCGACTTCGCCGAAGAGCAGCGGCTGCGCGGATGGGACGTCACCGTGGTCACCAGCAACAGATCCTGCCACGACGTGCGCGTCAGCCTTCCCAGCGTGGAGGTGTGGCGGGGGATGGAGGTGCGCCGCCAATTTCGCCCGCCCTGGCCACAGTCGCGGGCGTTGCCGCGGCTGGGTAACAGTGCCTTCCTGCTGGCTGGGTGGACCTGGCAGGCACTGCGTCTGCCCCCCATGGACGCAATCGTAATTGGTTCCGATCCAGCGTTCGCGGCGCTGCTGTCGCTGCCGCTGCGGGCGCAGCGACCGGCTACGCCCATCGTTCACTGGTGCTTCGATTTATATCCACAGGCGATCGAGGCGGAAGGACTGCGGGTGGCGCGTTCGCTGGCCCCTGTGGCGCACGGCCTAATGAAGGCGGCGTACCGGCGCTGCGACGTCTTGGTGGACATCGGTACCACCATGCGCGCCCGGCTGGCGACCTATGGCAGCCCTGCCCGACAGGAGACGCTGACCCCGTGGGCTCTGGCGGAATCTATAGTGCCAACGCCGGTAGACCCCGTGGTACGTCGGTCACTGTTCGGAGACGCCCAGTTGGGGCTGTTGTACGCCGGGACCATGGGGCGGGCCCACGACTTTGAGCCGATGCTGGCGCTGGCGCGCGCCTGTCGGGCACGGGCAGGCCGTCGTATTGCGTTCTGCTTCGCGTGTCGAGGTAACCGGGCTGCCGAGTTGCGCGCCGCGGTGGAGCCGGCAGACGACAACGTAACCTTCGCCGATTTCGCCTCGGAGGCCGACCTGGCCGCGCGTCTGGCAGCGGCCGACGTTCACCTGGTCAGCCTGCGTCGGGAGTGGGCGGGGATCGTGGTGCCGTCGAAATTCTTTGCTTCGCTGGCCATGGGACGGCCGGTGGTGTACGCCGGCCCGGCTGAATCGGAGATCGCATCATGGGGCCGGTCACTGGGGGTGGGAATGCACCTGGGGGCGGCCGCCGACGTGGAGCCCGTCGCCGCCCGGCTGGTGGAACTGGCGGCCTGTCCTGCGGCGCTGAGGCGCTGGCAGGAGCAGGCTCGGGCCGCCTACTTCAGCCAGTTCAGCCGGAAGATTGTCAATGATCGGTGGGACGTCTTGCTGCGCGAAACGGTGGCCGCCCGGGCGCTATCGGCGCGGTGAGGCGCCCGTGCCTCTCGCCTGTGTTTGCGTCTGCGTAGCTTGAATGTCCAGCGCGGGCATGTATGAATCGACGACAATGTCCCGTAAACGCGTCCTCGTCACCGGTGGAGCTGGCTTTCTGGGATCGCACCTTTGCGACCGGCTGATGCAGGCTGGAAACGAGGTGGTGTGCCTCGACAACTTCTTCACCGGCAGCCGCAGCAACATCGAGCATCTGCTAGACCATCACCGGTTCGAGCTGCTGCGGCACGACATCACCGAGCCGCTGACGATGGAGGTGGATGAGATTTATCATCTGGCGTGCCCGGCCTCACCCATCCACTACCAGCGCAACCCAGTTCGCACGATCCGGACGGCGGTGCAGGGGACGCTGAATTGTCTCGATCTGGCGCGGGAGGCCCACGCTCGCATCCTGATCGCCTCGACCTCTGAATGTTACGGCGATCCGACGGAGCATCCCCAGAAGGAGACCTACTGGGGGAACGTCAATCCTATCGGACCGCGCGCCTGTTACGACGAGGGGAAGCGTTGTGCGGAGTCGCTGGCGGTATCGTATGCAACGCAGTACGGGGTGGAGGTGCGGATCGCGCGCATCTTCAATACCTATGGACCGCGCATGCACGAGAACGACGGACGGGTGGTGTCGAACTTCACCGTGCAGGCGCTGCGCAACGAACCGATCACGGTGTACGGTGAGGGGAAGCAGACCCGATCGTTCTGTTACGTCTCGGACCTGCTTGAGGGCTTCTTGCGCTTGATGGCCAGCGAGCATGGGTCCGATCCGGTGAACCTGGGAAACCCCCGTGAGACCACGGTACTGCAGCTCGCAGAGCTGATCCGCAAGCTGGCGGGGTCCAAGGGCGAGATCGTTCGGGCGCCACTGCCGCAGGACGATCCCACCCGGCGCAATCCGGACATCACCCGTGCACGAACGCTGTTGGGGGGCTGGGAGCCCAAGGTGGACCTGAACGAGGGAATCGCCGAAACCATTGCCGACTTCAGAAAACGGCTGGGGCCGCGTATTGCCTGACGAAATCCCCCGTGGGGGACGGATGGGCTTTGCCCCCCTGCCGTTTAACGGGCGAGCGTAACCCGGCTTTGCTGGGTGAAGCCGAGGGGGGACCGGGGGCATGTGAGCGGCAGCGAACCATGCCCCCGTAAGATGCCAGGGTTTGGGACCCCTCCCAAGGTTCCTCTCTACAGCAAGTTACTCGCCAGCTCCGCCAACGCAGACCGCTCGCCCTTGCTCAGCGTGACGTGTCCCGCCACTGGCTCGCCCTTGAACTTCTCCACGATGGTGGTGAGGCCGTTCGAGGTGGCGTCGACGTAGGGGTTGTCGATCTGGTAGGGGTCGCCGGTCAACACGATCTTCGTCGATTCGCCGACGCGCGTGATGATGGTCTTCACCTCGTGCGGCGTCAGGTTCTGGGCCTCGTCCACGATGATGAACTGATTGGGGATGGACCGTCCGCGGATGTAGGTGAGCGGCTCGATCTCGATGAACCCCATGTCGATCAGCTCGTGATAGCTGCGTCCACCCG